>JBJKPV010000058.1:0-2403 GCA_046706015.1 Allostellaceae bacterium
TCCTGGCGCATCGCCGTCGCCGAGGCCATCAGCGGGTCGAGACCGATCGCGGTCTCGGTATCGGCGACCTCGCGCATCTCTGCGGCCCGCCGCCTTCCGTGCTGCACGACGCGGCCGATCAGATAGCCGGCGAGCTTTTCCCAATCCATCTGCGGGAAGGTCTCTTCCAACGAGGCAATGATGGTCTCCTCGACCCCGTAGCGCCGCGAGGTCAAGAAACACTCGACCGCCAGCGCCTCGATGCCTTTGATCATGATGGAGCGGCACATCTTGATCGCCGAGGCTTGGCCCACGACCTCGCTGGCCATCTCCATCTTCATCCCGGCGGGATTGAGGATGGCGGCCAAATCCTTGCCGTGCTTGCCGCCCAAGAGGATCGGCACCTTGATGCCGTAGGGCGCCACCGGCGCCATCACCGCGCATTCGACGTAATTGGCGCCGGAGCGTGCGACCGCCTCGGCGTCGGCGCGCTTCGTCTCGGGCGAGACCGAATTGATGTCGACGAAGAACTGTCCCGGCGCGAGATAGCTTCCAGCCTCCTCGGCAACGTCCTTGGCGGCGGTGGCGGTGACGCAGGAAAAGACGATCCGCGCGCCCTCTGCCGCCGCGGCGGCAGAGGTGCAAGCCTCGACCTTCATCGCGCGCGCCTTTTCGCGCAAGGCCGCGCTCGCAGGCGAATTGTTGAAGAGGATGTCATAGGTCGCGACCGAGAATTTCCCGGTCTCGAGGAATTCGCGGCCGAAGCGCTGGCCGACCTCGCCGAAGCCGATCAGCGCGATGCGGTTGCAATCGAGGGGGCGAGCGGTCATGAGGCAAAACCCAACATGGGTCGAGCGTAAGAAGCGCCTGGGCGAGGGTCAATCGCGTCCCGGCTTCCCGCGCGGTCGCGGGATTGCCTTGGCAACCATCGCCGGAACAGGCGGTTGAATGGTCTTGCGCGCCGAGGCATCATCCAGCGCCGATTCACGCGAGGCTGGTCAAAACAAACGCACCATGGATCTTTTCGAGCCGATCGATATCGGCCCTTACCGGCTTCGCAACCGTATCGTGATGGCGCCGATGGCCAGAGCACGTTGCGACGATGACCGCGTGCCGGGTCCGATCGTGGCGCAATATTACGCGCAGCGCGCGACGGCCGGCCTGATCGTCACCGAGGCCTCCAGCGTTTCGCCCTTGAGCGTCAGCCGCCCGCATGCAGCGGCGGCCTTTCTGCCGATCCATCGCGAGGGCTGGCGCCGCGTGGGCGAGGCGGTTCATGCCAAGGGCGGCGTGATCTTCCAGCAACTCTATCATTTAGGGCGCAAATCCGATCCCTCGCGCGTGCCGCAAGGAACGGTTCCGGTCGCGCCCTCGGCGATCACGGCGCGCGGTCAGGTCGCGGGCCTCAACGGTCCGGTCGATTTCGCGCTGCCGCGTGCGCTCGCGACCGACGAGATCGCGAGCGTGGTCGGCGAATTTCGCCAGGCGGCGATCCATGCGCGCGAAGCCGGGATGGACGGCGTCGAGATCCATGGCGCCAACAGCTATCTCATCGACCAATTCCTGCGCGACGGCACCAATCGGCGGACCGATCGCTATGGCGGCAGCGTCGAGAACCGGACGCGGTTTCTGCTGGAGGTCGTCGAAGCGGCGATCGGGGTTTGGGGCGCCGAGCGCGTCGGCGTCCGCCTCTCGCCCCATGCTCGCGGGGACGGCATCGCCGATTCCGATCCGGCCTCGATCTTCGGTTATGCCGCCGCCGCTCTGGCCGAGCGCGGCATCGCCTATCTCCACCTCATCGAAGCTGTGGCGCCCGGCCTGCCGCAATCGCCGCCGGAAGGCGCCGCGCCGCTGATGGGCCTCGTGCGGCGCGCCTTTCCCGGGCCTCTCATCGTCAATGGCGGCTATACGCGCGAGACGGCCGAGGAAGTCGTCGGTTCCGGCGCGGCGGACATGGTCGCTTTCGCCGCGCTTTTCATCGCCAATCCCGATCTGGTCGAGCGCTTGCACCGCGTCGCGCCCTTCAACAAGCCCGATCCGTCGAGCTTTCACAGCGGCGACGCGCGAGGCTATACCGATTATCCGACGCTCGACCGGGCCTCGGCTGCGGGCGATTGACGCACCGACCCGTTCGGCGCAAACGGCGCATGGCCGGCGCCTCCGTGGCGGCGATTTCTAAGGGAGAGACACGATGCCCAAATTCCTCGGCAAGCAGTTCTACGTCATCGTCACCAAGCCGGTGGCGCCGCGCGAGGCGCTCGATAAGGTTCTGCCCGAGCATCTCGAACATCAGGTGAAGCTCGAGAAATCGGGCATCCTCTTCGCCGCGGGGCCGATGGCGAACGAGGATGGCAGCACCGCCGGCGGCCTCATCGTCATTCGCGCCGATTCCTTCGCCGCGGCCAAGGCGATCGCCGATTCCGA
>JBJKPV010000059.1:0-2924 GCA_046706015.1 Allostellaceae bacterium
GTTTCGAGCGCGGCGACCCGGTCTCGGTCAGGACCGGTGACGGGCGCGAAGTGGCGCGCGGGCTGTCCGCCTATTCGAGCGAGGATGCGCGCGCCATCGCCGGCCATAAAAGCGGTGAAATCGAGGCAATCCTCGGCTACCGTGGACGCGATGAGATGATCCACCGCGACGATCTGGTGGTGACATGAGCCCCGATACGCGCATCGCTTCCGGTCTCGAGGCCGAGATGTAAAAGCTCGGCGCCGCCGCGCGCCAGGCGGCTTCGGTGCTTGCTCATGCCGAGGCCGCGCGCAAGACAGACGCGTTGAAACGCGCGGCCGACGCCATCCGCGATGAGGCGCCGGCGATCCTCGACGCCAACCGCCGCGACACGGCGGCGGCCAAGGACCTCTCGCCCGCCATGACCGACCGGCTATTGCTCGACGAAAAGCGCATCGCCGCGATCGCGCAGGGCCTCGCCGAGGTCGCCGCCCTGCCCGACCCGATCGGCACCGAGCTCGCGCGCTGGACCCGGCCCAACGGCCTCGATATCGCGCGCGTGCGGGTACCGCTGGGCGTCATCGGCATCATCTATGAATCGCGGCCCAACGTCACCGCCGACGCGGGCGGGCTTTGCCTGCGCGCGGGTAACGCCGCGATCCTGCGCGGCGGCTCGGAAAGCTTTCATTCCTCACGCGCCATCGCCGCCGCCTTGCAGCGCGGCATTGCCGCCGCGGGCCTGCCGGCCGAAGCGGTGCAGCTCGTTCCGACCACTGACCGCGCCGCCGTCGGCATGATGCTGACCATGACGGAATCGATCGACATCATCGTGCCGCGGGGCGGAAAATCGCTGATCGAGCGCGTGCAGCGCGAAAGCCGCATCCCGGTGATCGCGCATCTCGAGGGCAATTGCCATGTCTATCTCGATCGCGCGGCTGACCCGGCAAAAGCCCAAGCGATCGTGATGAACGCCAAGATGCGGCGCACCGGCGTCTGCGGCGCCGCCGAGACCTTGCTGATCGACCGCGCGGTCGCTCCGACCGTCCTGCCTTCGATTCTCGCCGCGCTCCATCAGGCCGGCTGCGAGGTCCGCGGCGATGAGACGGTGCGCAAGCTCGACACGTGGGCGAAAAGCGCGACCGAGCAGGACTGGTTTACCGAATATCTCGACGCCATCCTCGCCGTGAGAGTCGTCGACGGAATCGAGGCCGCGATCGCGCATATCAACCATTACGGCTCGCACCACACCGATGCGATCGTGACCGAAGACGAGAAAGCCGCGGCGCGTTTCGCCGAGGAAGTCGACAGCGCGATCGTGCTCGTCAACGCTTCGACCCAATTCGCCGATGGCGGCGAGTTCGGCATGGGCGCCGAAATCGGCATCTCGACCAATCGCCTGCCTCCGCGCGGGCCGGTCGGGGCCGAGCAGTTGACCAGCTACAAATACGTCGTGCGCGGCACGGGCCAGGTGCGCCCCTGAGGCAGCACCCGCAGCGCCTCCACCGATCGGTGCTCGGCCATGCGCCGAAGCGGCGGATCGGGCTCTTGGGCGGATCCTTCAACCCGGCGCATGAAGGCCATCGTCATGTCAGCCTCGAAGCCCTCAAGCGGCTTCGCCTCGACGAGGTCTGGTGGCTGGTCGCGCCGCAAAATCCGTTGAAGCCCATCGTCGGCATGGCACCTTTCGCTGAGCGGTTGAAGCAAGCCGCCGCGTTCGCCCACGACCCACGCATCCGCGTGCTTGATATCGAGTCTCGGCTTGGCACGCATTACACCGCGGACACGCTCGCGGCGCTGCAAGCGTTTTTCCCGCGCCAGCTTTTCGTCTGGCTGATGGGCGCCGACAATCTCGCGCAGATCCGCCATTGGCGGCGTTGGCGATCGATCTTCGGCCGCGTTCCCGTTGCAGTCTTCGCACGGCCTACCTATTGTTTGCGGGCGTTGGCTGCGCTCGCGGCCAAGCGTTTCGCGCGACGCCGTATCCGGCCGCCGGCGCAGCGTTTGGCCAGGCTGGAGCCGCCGGCATGGGTCTTCCTGCCGGTGAAGCTCGATCCGAGTTCGGCAACCGCAATCCGCTCCGATCGGAGCGCTCAACCTCGGAGGTGACAGCCATACCGCGTACGACCCGCCCCAAACCGCGCCGCAAGACGAAAACGTCGCCGGCACAAGCGCTTTTGGCGCTCGCCAAGACGATCCTCGACGACGGCAAGGCCGAGGATATCGTCACCATCGACCTCCAAGGCAAATCCGACATCGCCGATTACCTGCTGATCGCCACCGGGCGCTCTCAGCGCCAGGTCGCCGCGCTGGCGCAAAGGCTGACCGAGGGAATGAAGGCGGCGGGCTATGCGAAGCCGACGGTCGAAGGACTGCGGCACGGCGAATGGGTTCTGATCGACGCGGGCGACGTGATCGTCCATCTCTTCCGCCCGGAAGCGCGCTCTTATTACAACCTCGAAAAGATGTGGGGCGAGGCGCTCTCCGAGGCGGTCGGCCAGTCCTGAAATCCTGACCCCGCATGCGCCTGACGATCGTCGCGGTCGGTCGGCAGAAGGCGGGGCCGCTCAAAGAGATCGAGCGCCTCTATGCCGAACGGATCACCCTGCCCCTGACGCTGCGCGTGGTCGAGGAACGGCGCAAGCTGTCCGCGGCAGAGATGAAAACGCGCGAGGCGGCGTTGCTCCTCGAAGCCGCGCCCAAGGGCGCCGCCATCATCGCGCTCGACGAGCGCGGCGCGGTCCTATCGAGCACGGGTTTCGCGCAACGAATGGGCGCGTGGCGCGACACCGGCGCTGATCTCGCTTTCCTCATCGGCGGAGCCGACGGGCTCGATGCCGCAATTCTGGAAAAAGCACAACTCATCCTATCGCTCGGCGCGATGACCTGGCCGCATCTCCTGGTGCGCGGCATGCTGCTGGAGCAAATCTACCGCGCGCAGCAGATCC
>JBJKPV010000060.1:0-11017 GCA_046706015.1 Allostellaceae bacterium
CATCGAACTCGGCACGCGGGATCGGATGCAGGCTGAAGCTCATGACCGCGGCGCCACGCTCGTGTCGGGCGCGCGCAGATAGAGCGGCGCCGGCGCCGGCGGACGCGTCCCGGGTTGCCAGCGCCTGCCGGCGAGCCGCGCGACGTGGACGGCATCGACCGGATCGGCGCCCAGAATCTCGGCATCGTCGCGTTGCAGGCCTGCAGCGAAGCGCCGGGCGCCATCGCCGGCGACGGCAAAGACGCCCGCCGGCGCGAAAGCGGCCCAATCCTCGGCCGCCACGAGGGCGGGCGGCGCGGCGGAAGCGCCATCGAAGCGCTGGAGATAGAGTTCCTCGCGCCGGCTCTCCAGCGCGACGACGAGTTTTGCCGCGCGATCCGGCCCCGCCACCGCCTCGGCAACCGCGTCGAAGCTGGTGATACCGAGCAGGGGAAGCCCGCTGGCCAATGTGAGGCCGCGCGCGGCGGCGAGGCCCGTGCGCAGTCCGGTGAAGCTCCCGGGGCCGCAGGTGACGGCCAGCAGGTCGAGCGCGGAGAGATCGAGCGCCGCCTCATCGAGCACGGTCGCGATCATCGGCATCAGCGCCTCGCTCTGACCACGCTCCATCGCCGCGAAGCGTGCGGCCAGGACGTGCCCCCCGGCGAGAACAGCCGCCGAGCAGGCGCCGCCGGCGCAATCGAGACCGAGGACCTTCACCAAGACCGCACCCCACCGTCGCGTTTCGTGCCAGTGGAGTGGTTTTGAAAATAGCTACCCTGGCTGGCGCGAGCACCGAAAGCGAATGTCAAATCCAAAACTCCACTAGAATCCTATAGTTACTAGTGGTCCTTTGATTCCAACATTCGCAAAAATGCCTGGCGCAGGCGGAATGCGGGTGTTGGAATCGGACCACTAGGAGGTGGAAGATGACGCTCGTCGAGTTCACACCGCAAGCGCATGATGTCGTCCTTGACATCGCCTATGCGACCGCGCGCAATTTCACCGGCAAGCCGGTCTACGCCAGGCCTTTGTGCTATCTCCACCCCGACGCGGCCTTGCGGCTCGAACGGGCGATCACGCTGGCCAAGGCCTTGGGCCTCCGCTTCAAGATCTTCGACGCGTTTCGGCCGAGCGAGGCGCAGTGGGTGCTGTGGAATCATACGCCCGACCCGAATTTCCTCGCCGATCCACGGCGCGGCTCGCCGCATTCGCGCGGCGCCGCGATCGACCTTACCCTCATCGACGCCGCGGAGCGCGAGCTCGACATGGGAACGGGATTCGATGAATTCACACCGCTCTCCCATCACGGCTCGACCGCGATCAGCGTCGAGGCGCAGAGAAACCGCTTTCTCCTCCTCGGCCTGATGAGCGCCGCGGGCTGGGATTTCTACGGCAATGAGTGGTGGCATTACCAATTGTTCGAGGCGCGGCGCTATCCGCTCCTGGCGGATGCCGACGCCCCGCAGCGCATGATGCCGGCGGCGCCTTAGACGGCAGGCCGGCGGCTTCTCAGACCGCGCGAACCTCGACGACTTCGGGAATGTAATGGCGCAGCATATTCTCGATGCCGGCTTTGAGCGTCGCGGTCGAGCTCGGGCAGCCCGAGCAAGAGCCGTGCATCTGGAGGTAGACGACGCCGTCGGCGAAGGCCTCGAAAATAATGTCGCCGCCATCTTGAGCCACCGCGGGACGCACGCGCGTCTCGAGCAATTCCTTGATCTGCGTGACGACTTCGTCATCCGCTTCATCCGCCCCGGCTTCGGGGACCGGCGCCTCGGCATTAAGCAGCAGCGCCTGGCCGGACGTGAAATGCTCCATGATGACGCCGAGGACGCCCGGCTTCAGCTGTTGCCAGCTGGCGTCCTCATCCTTGGTGACGGTGACGAAATCGGCGCCGAAGAACACGCCTGTGACGCCCTCCAGCCCGAAAAGCCGCGTCGCCAGAGGCGAGCGCGTCGCCGCTTCGGCATCGATGAAGTTGGCGGTGCCCTGGGCCATCACCGCGCGGCCCGGGAGGAATTTGAGCGTCGCGGGGTTGGGGGTGGTTTCCGTTTCGATGAACATGGCGCGCTCCCGATGGCTGGAGCTAATTTGGGCCTGCCGGGCCTCAAGTCAACCCCTTGAAATATGGGGTTAAGCGAGCGAGGCGAGCTGGTCGTCGCTGAGATTGCCGGGGACGATGGTGATCGGAACCTGGAGCTGGCCGCCGCGCCCCATCAGGGTGGTGATGAGCGGGCCGGGCCCCTCCTGGCCGGCGCCCGCCGCGAGCACGACCACCGAAATGCTCGGCTCCTCGTCAAGCAGCGCAAAGAAAGCCTCACGGCGGCGGCCCTCGCGGATATAGATGATCGGCATGCTGCCGCAGGTCTCCTTCACCTCGGCGGTGAGCTTGGCAAGAAGCTGTTCGGCGGCCTCGCGCCGCTCCTCGATCATGCGCTGCTCGATGGCGGCGAATTGTTGCAGGCCGGGCGGCTCGATGACGCAAAGCAGCGCGACGCGGCCGCCGGTGTGGAAGGCGCGCAGCGCCGCATAGCGCAGCGCGACGCGCATTTCCTCGCTTTCATCGACCACGACAAGAAAGATGCGCTCGCGGCGCGGCGAGGATGTCGAGCTTGAATCGGTCATGGCGATCGCGCTTGGCCTCCCTCCTTGATCATCATCATGCATCGCGGAAGGGCAGGCTCGCGAGCCAGCCCAGCAACGCCGCGCCGATCACGGCGAGAACGCCGTAGAGCGCGGCATTGTACATCGCGAATTCGTTGAGATCGGCGTTGAGCCCGATCTCGGATACGACGAGCGGGGTGGTCTGGCCGCTGACCACCTTGCCGTCGCGCAGCAGCAGCACTTCGACCAGATAGGTGCCGATCGGCACGTTGGACGGAAAGGCGATCGTCGCGCGGAACAGCCGGTCGCCGAGGAAGGTCACGCTGTCCGGCTGCTCGGTCCAGACGCGCGCGCGCCGCTCCTCGTCGACCAAGGCCGCGCGAAAAGTTGCGATCTCATCGGTCGGGTGCCGCACATCGGCGGGCTCGAACCGGAGATTGCGGATCCCGATCTGGTGAAGCGATTGCATCGCCGGCGGCGCGATCCGGTCGAGCGCTCGATTGCTGTAGACGGCGTAATAGCTCGGCGCGCCGACGAAGGTCACGTTGCGCACATTGATCCAGATGCCGCCGAGATGCCGCTTCTGGCGCACCGTCACAAGCTGCTCCGGTCCGCGCACGATCGCAACGATGTCGCCGGGACCGTCGGTTGCGCCGAACAGCACCACCGAGGTGCCGGTGAAGCCCGTGGTGAGGGCGATGAGATGGCTGCTGAGATCGGCGAGCAGCGGCTGCTCGGCACGCGCCGGCGACGCCAACAAGGCAAGGACCGCGACCAGCAGCGCGCGCGTCACTCGGTTCATGACGTCCCCACCACGATCGAGAACAAATTGTCCGGCCTGACGGTGAGATCGAAGACGAGCTTCGCCGCGACCGCGAGCAGGACCAGCGCCAGCAGCGCACGCAGCTGCTCGCCGCGCAGCCGCGAGCCCCAACGCGTGCCGAATTGCGCGCCTATGACGCCGCCGAGAAGAAGAAGGAAAGCAAGGACGACGTCGACCGTGTTGTTGGCCAGCGCCTGGAGCACCGTCACCGCCGCGGTGACGAAGATGATCTGGAAGAGCGAGGTGCCGGGCACCACCGAGGTCGGCATGCCGAGCAGATAGATCATCGCCGGCACGGTCACGAAGCCGCCGCCGATGCCCATCACGGCGGAGAGCACGCCGACGAAGAAGCCGAGAAAGATCGGCAGCAGCGCGCTGATATAGAGCTTGGAGCGGCGAAAGCGCAGCTTGAAGGGCAGGCCGTGGAGCCAATTGTGCTGATGCAGCCGACGCGGCCGCGCATCGGTCGCGCGGCGGCGGAACCAGCTCCGCACGCTTTCGATCAGCATCAGCCCGCCGAGGATCGTCAGCAACGTCGCGTAGCTGAGGCTGATGACGAGCTCGATCTGGCCGAGCTGGCGCATCAGCACGAAGAGCCAGATGCCCGACAAGGATCCGGCGAGCCCGCCACCGACCATGAGCGCGCCCATCACGGGATCGAGGTTGCCGCGCCGCCAATGGGCCATGGCGCCGCTCACCGAGGCGCCGACGAGCTGATTGGCCGACGACGCCACCGCCACCGCCGGCGGCACGCCGATGAAGATGAGCAGCGGCGTCAGGAGGAATCCGCCGCCGACGCCGAAAACCCCGGAAAGAAAGCCGACCACGCCGCCCAGCAGCAAGAGCCCCACGACGTCGAGGGAGACGCCGGCAATGGGCAGATAGATGTCGAGAATGCCCAAGCGCGATTCTCCCCCGCAATCATTCGCCGCTCCGAAGCGGCGCCCTCGCCCTGGCGAGGACGCGGCGACCGGCGTCTAGGGCCGCAGCAACCCCATGATATCGAACACCTCGCGCAGATGCGGCGCGGCGATGGCGTTGGCGCGCTCCGCACCCCGGCGCAAGATGCCGTCGATGTAGCTGGGATCGGCCAGCAAGCGGCGCATCTCGCCGCCGATCTTGCCCAGCACCTCGACGGCGAGATCGGCCAGCTCGGTCTTGAAGCTCGAGAAATTCTTTCCGGCCCAGCGCTCGATCACCTCTTGGTGGGTGAGTCCGGCCAACGCGGCATAGATGCTGAGCAGATTGTCGGCCTCGGGCCGCGCCTCGGCCTCCTTCTCGGTCTCGGGCAGCGGCGCGGGATCGGTCTTCGCCTTGCGGATCTTGAGCGCGATCGTCTCGGCGTCGTCGGTCATGTTGATGCGCGAGTAGTCCGAGCTGTCGGATTTCGACATTTTCTTGGTGCCGTCGCGCAGGCTCATCACCCGCGTCGCGGTACCGAAGATCATCGGCTCGGGCAGCGGAAAGAACTCGACCCCGAAGCGGCGGTTGAACGCGCCGGCGATGTCTCGCGCCAATTCGAGATGCTGCTTCTGGTCCTCGCCGACCGGCACATGCGTTGCCTTATAGAGAATGATGTCGGCGGCCATCAGCACCGGATAGGCGTAAAGCCCGAGCCCGGCTTCGTCGCGCTGCTTGCCGGCCTTCTCCTTGAACTGCGTCATGCGGTTGAGCCAGCCCAAGGGCGTGAGGCAGCCCAAGAGCCAGGCGAGCTCGGTATGGGCCGAAACCGTGCTCTGGTTGAAGATGACGCACGCCTCTGGATCGATCCCCGCGGCGATATAGGCGGCGGTCACTTCGCGCGTCTGGGCATGAAGCTGCGCCGGATCCTGGGGCAGGGTCAGCGCATGCAGATCGACGATGCAGAAGATGCAATCGTAATCGCGTTGCAGCGCGACCCAGTTGCGGATGGCGCCCAGGTAATTGCCGAGATGGAGATTGCCGGTCGGCTGGACGCCCGAAAAAATGCGGCGGTTCGAGGGATTCATGCCGGATTTATCGCCGCCAGACGGTCGGCCGGTCAAGGCGCCTGACCGAAACGCGACCCCTCAGCCCGCCCGGCCGGCAAGCCGCGCCCTTATCTCGCCCCAGCGCGCCGCCCCGAAGAGCAGTGCCAGCACGCCGTAGCAAGCGGCGCCGGCTCCGATCACCATGGCCAGAGCGAGGGTGCGCGCCACGAGCCGGTCGGCGAAGAGCGGCGCGCAGAGATCGTCGAGCAGCCAGAGAACGATCCCCATGCCGAGAGCGGCGGCGAGGATGCGCGGCACCACGCGTCGCGACCGCGCATCGAGCATGAAATGGCGGCGGCGCCGGAGCAGCACGATCAAGGACAGGGCGTTGACCCAGCCCGCGACCGAGGTCGCGGTCGCGATCCCGACATGGCCGAATTTGAGCGCCAGGCCCAAGAGCAAGGTCAGTGCGAGGTTGGTGGCCATGGCGGCGAAGGCGATTTTCACCGGTGTCGCCGTGTCGTGGCGCGCGAAAAAGCCCGGCGTCATCACCTTGATGAGGACGAAGGCCGGCAGGCCCCCGGCATAGGCGGCAAGCGCCTCGGCGGTGGCTTTGGCCGCCGCCGGGCCGAAGGCGCCGCGCTGGAACAGCACGCTCATGAGCGGATGCGCCATCACGCCAAGCCCGATCGCCGCCGGCAATGTGAGGAACAGCGCCAATTCGAGGCCGCGATTCTGGGTGTGGCGCGCGCCGTCATCGTCGCCGAGCCGAACCTGGCGCGAGATGGCCGGCAGGATCGCGGTGCCGACCGCGATGCCGACGACCGCGAGCGGTAGCTGATTGAGGCGGTCGGCGTAATAGAGATAGGAGACCGCGCCGGTCGGCAGCAGCGAGGCAACGGCGGTCGAGACCACGAGATTGAGCTGCGTCACCCCGGCGCCGAAGACGCCCGGGATCATCAGCCGCAGCATGCGCTTCACCTCCGGCGTCAGGCGCGGCAGCGGCAGGGAAAGACCGAGCCCGGCGCGATGACACGACACCATGAGCCACAGAAACTGCGCGAAGCCGGAGAGCGACAGCGCCCAGGCCAGCGCCTGGCCGCTGATCGGCCGCACCAGCACCAGCGCGCCGATGAGAAAGATGTTGAGCAGCATCGGCGTCGCCGCCGTGGCGGCAAAGCGCTCGATCGAATTGAGCATGCCGCCCTGCAAAGCGGTCAGCGAGATGAAGAGCAAATAGGGGAAAGTGATGCGCGTCAGGCCGACAGTGAGGGCGAATTTCGTCGGCTCGGCGCGAAACCCCGGGGCGAGGACGTCCAACAGCCAGGGCGTGGCGAACTCGCCGACGACGACGAAGAGGAAAAGCACCGTGACCAGGACCGCGGCCGCGTCTTCGGCGAAGCGCTTGGCGTTGTCCTTGCCGTCCTGCGCGATCATGCCGGCGAAAAGCGGCACGAATGCCGCGGAAAACGCCCCCTCGGCGAAGAGACTGCGGAACAGATTGGGCAGGCGCTGCGCGACGAAGAAGGCGTCGGCCACCGGCCCCGCGCCGAGGAAGGCCGCGGTCAGGATGTCGCGGGCGAATCCCAGAACGCGGCTCGCCATGGTGAAACCGCCAACGGTCGCGGCCGAACGCAGCAGAGCCATGAGCCCGATGGTGTAGTGGAAGCGCGCGAGTCTGGGAAGGGCACGGCGACGCGGCCGCTGCGGCAAAAGCGCGAGCCGGCGCCAAAATGTGAACGACCGGGCCTTGACGCAAGCGGCATCGCGGTTCACGGTCCGCGCGCCGCATCATGACCGCTTTACAACGATTTGCCCGCCTGGGAAGGCTAAGCCTCGCCGCCGCGCTCGGCCTTGGAACTTTCCTGGGTCTCGTCGCCGCGGCGTCGCAAGCCCAAGCCCAAGCCCAAGCCGCGCGGACCTTGGTCGAATCGCGCGAATCGCTCTACAACAACATCTACGTCTACAAACAGGCCAATTACTACGAGATGACCTTCGGCTATAACCGGAGGATCTATACCGAGAGCGTCTACAACACGCTCGACGATCGCGATTTGCCGGTCACCTATACCCGCTACATGACCGCAAGCCTGATCTATGCGAAGAACATCCATTCGATTCTCGAGATCGGCTTCGGCGGCGGCCGCACCAGCTGGTACTTGCATCGCTTCCTGCCCAACGCATCGGTGACGGCGGTCGAGCTCGACCCGGTGGTGGAGCAGCTCGCGCGCAAATATTTCGGCATCAAGGACGAGGCGAATTTTCACCTCGTCACCAGCGACGGCCGTCTTTTCCTGCGCCAGTCGAAAGAGAAATACGACATCATTCTGATCGACGCCTATCGCGGGCCCTTCGTGCCCTTCCACCTCCTGACCAAGCAGTTCTATGAGCTGGTCAAGGATCATCTCGCGCCGGGCGGGGTGGTCGCCCAGAATGTCGAGCCGACGACGATGCTGTTCGATTCCGCGGTGAAGACGATCCACGCCGTCTTCCCGCAGGAGGATTTCTACCTCGCCGACGGCAATGTCGTGACCATCGCCTATGACGGGCCGCCGCGCGCGCCCGAGGATCTCGCCAATGTCGCGGCCGAACGGCAGGGCGCGCTTCATCTGCGCTACGACCTCTCGGCGATGTTGGCGCAGCGTCGGCGCCTTCCGCCCGATACCGGCACGATCAATCCCGACGCCAAGGTGCTGACCGACGATTTCGCGCCGGTCGAGGCCCTGAAGGCGATCGCCGTCCACAATCGCAAATGGCCCGATCCACAGCCCAGCAATCCGCAACAGAGCCGTCGCTAGCGGACTGGATCGCGGGCGCCGCGATCCTCGTCAACGCGTTCTTCGTCGGCGCCGTGCTGATGGGGTTCGAGATGCTCGGCAGCCGCTATCTCTTCCCCTATTTCGGCGGCGGGATCGGCACCTGGGCCGCGCTCATCTCGACGGTCCTGGCCGCGCTCACCATCGGCTATTTCATCGGCGGCAACATCGTCGACCGCTTTCCGAGCCCGCGCCTCATCGCGGCCTCCTGCGCGTTGGCGGCGCTTTATCTTGCGCTCGTGCCGGGAACGGCCGATCCCGTGATGCTGTGGATCCTCAACCATCTCGGCGACGGGCCGACCGGCATTCTCACCGCCGCCGCGGCGCTCTTGCTCGTGCCGCTCTCCTTTCTCGGCACCTTCTCGCCGATCGCGGTGCGCCTCCTGCTGCGCTCGACGCATCAGACCGGACGCATCGCCGGGCTGGTCTACGGCGTCTCGACGATCGGCAACATCTTCGGAACCTTGTTCACGACCTTCATGCTGATTCCGACCATCGGCTCGCGCGCCATCACCTATCTCGATGCGGCGGTGCTGGCCGTCGCCGCGCTCATCATGGTGTGCGTGCCGCGCCGTGCGCTTTGAGCCGCGAAGCCAGGCGCGAGGCATGATCCGCGCGGCGGCGATCCTGTTCTGTCTCTTGACGCTCGCTTCGGGCGCGGCGGCGCAGAGCGCGAGCCCGCCGGTGAAACTGTGGCACGGCAAGCGCGCGCTTGGCGATATCGCCCGGCAATTGGCGTTCGGCGTGCGCGCGCTCGACACGCCGGGCCACGCCAAGACCATCGCCTATATCCAGGCGGAGCTGCGCAAGGTAGGCGCCGCGGTCAGCGAGCAGCGCTGGACCTCAAGCTTGGGCGGCAAGACGCATGCGCTCGTCAACATCATTGGCCGGTTCTTTCCCGACAATCCGCGCCGCATCATCCTTGGCACGCACTACGACAGCATCGTCCGCGCCTATCGCGACAAGCACCATCCCGACGCGCCCATGCCGGGCGCCAACAATTCCGCTTCGGGCGTGGCGCTGCTGCTCGAGACCGCACGGGCGCTGAAGGCCGCGCCTGCGCCGCCGCCCTATGGCATCGATCTCGTCTTCTTCGACGGCGAGGAGGGACCGCTGTCGCTCGGCGAAGGCGACAAGCATTGGCAGCCTTTGGGCTCGCCCTATTTCGCCGCGCATCTCACCGCGCTCTATCCCGCGGCGCGCCCCGTCAAGGCCGCGATCTTCGACATGGTGTGCTGGCGCAAGGAAAAGCTCCGGCCCGAGCCGGTCTCGCTGCGCTATGCGGGCGATGAGACCGATCGCTTTTGGAAGATCGGCACGGCGGTAGCGCCCAAAATCTTCAGCGCCGAGCCGGTCGAGGCGCCGATCTATGACGATCAGTTCGCGCTGAACGAGGCGCATATCCCGGCTTTTCTCGTGATCGGCTTCGAGTACGAGCCCTGGTTCAACACCACGCACGATACGCTCGACAAATGCTCGGCAGCGGCAATGAGCGCTGTCGGGCACACCCTGATCCGCTATATATATACGCCCTGATTCTGGGCTCTCGCGGCGGATGGTGATGGTCGAGCTTCGCGTCGGAATATCCGGGTGCGGCGGACGCATGGGGCGCATGCTCGTGGCCGAGGTCGCGGCCACTGCGGGCTCGCGCTTGTCGGGCGGCGTCGAGGCCGAGGGCAGCGCAGCGCTCGGCGCCGATATCGGCGAGCTTGCCGGCATCGGCGCGGTCGGGCTCAAAGCGTCGCCCGACATGGCGGCCCTGCTCGACGCATCGGATGTCGTGATCGATTTCTCGACGCCCGAGGCGAGCCTGGCGCACGCAAAGCTCGCTTCCGCCAAAGCAAAGCCGCTCGTCATCGGCACCACCGGACTCGATGCGCGGGCGAGCGCCGCCTTGGCCGAAGCGGCGAAGCAGACGCCGATCCTGTGGGCGCCGAATATGAGCCTCGGCGTCAATCTGATGCTCGGCCTGGTCGAGCAGATGGCGCGGGGGCTGGGCGAGGATTACGACATCGAAATCCTCGAGATGCATCATCGCCACAAGGTCGACGCGCCCTCGGGCACGGCGCTCGCCTTGGGCAAGGCTGCGGCCCAGGGGCGCGGCATCGATCTGGCGGCGCATAGCCAGCGCGTGCGCGACGGCATCACCGGTCCGCGCAAGAGCGGCGATATCGGCTTTGCCACCTTGCGCGGCGGTGACAACGCCGGCGAGCACCACGTCATCTTCGCCGCCGAGGGCGAGCAGCTCGAGATCACGCATCGCGCCACCAGCCGCCGCATCTTCGCGCGCGGCGCGGTGAGGGCGGCGCTGTGGATCGAGGGGCAACCACCCGGCCTCTATGGCATGAAAGACGTGCTCGGGCTTTAGCGGTACGAACCGGGGCGCCAAGCCTTTTCGTTATTGTTTCGCTTCGCACGACGCCGGCTCGTGCCGGCTGTGCTACGGAGCTTCTTCGCTTCGCACGACGCCGACTCGTGCCGGCTGTGCTACGGAGCTTCTTCGCTTCGCACGACGCCGGCTTGTGCCGGCTGTGCTACGGAGCTTCTTCGCTTCGCACGACGCCGGCTTGTGTCGGCTGTGCTACGCCAATGTCGTCTTGCCCTTGAAGCCGCAAACGGCGCGCACAACACACGCATAGCATTTCGGCTTGCGCGCGGTGCAAACATGGCGGCCGTGCAGGATGAGCCAGTGATGCGCGTGCTGGAGATAGCGCTTGGGCACGATCTTGACGAGCTTGTCCTCGACCGCGCGCGGCGTCTTGCCCGGGGCGAGGCCGGTGCGGTTGGCGAGGCGGAAGATATGCGTGTCGACCGCGACGGTGGGCTCGCCGAAAGCGACATTGAGC
>JBJKPV010000061.1:0-8499 GCA_046706015.1 Allostellaceae bacterium
TCGTCTCGACCCGAAGCCGCGGCTGCCCCCGCAACTGTAAGCGGCGAGCCGAGCGCCTTCATGCCACTGGCGACAAGCTGGGAAGGCGGCGCAAGGCAAGGACCCGCGAGCCAGGAGACCTGCCATCACCGTGGTCATTCGCGGGCGCATCGAGCGGGGTGTCTCGATGGGGGGTCAGTCCGGCGCTCGCGCGCCTTCCGTCAAGGACCGGCTTCCTTCGTTCGCGGGTGACGGGCACAGCGCCCATCCGCGTTCGGGGGATTGGTGTCGATGCGGGGCAAGATCATCGGTCTCTATGCGTTGCTGACGGCGGGCAATCTTTTTGCCTGGGCCTGGGCGTTTTGGGCCTTCAAGGGCGACACGGTTCTGCTCGGCACGGCTTTTCTCGCCTACACCTTCGGCCTGCGTCACGCGGTCGATGCCGATCACATCGCGGCGATCGACAACGTCACGCGCAAGCTGATGCAGGAGGGCAAGCGCCCGGTCGGCGTCGGCTTCTATTTCTCGCTCGGCCACGCCTCGGTGGTGGCGCTCGCCTCGGCGGCAGTCGCTTTCACCACGACCCTGTTGCAAAACCGCTTCGATGCGTTCCGCGCCATGGGCGGGCTGATCGGCACCAGCATCTCGGTTTTCTTCCTCTTCAGCGTCGCCGCCGCCAACATCTTCGTGCTCGCGGCGATCTGGCGCAGCTTCCGGGACGTCAAGCGCGGCGGCGCGCTGCACGAGGAAAGCCTCGAGGCCTATCTCGACAAGCGCGGCTTCCTCGCGCGCATCCTGCGCCCGCTCTTCCGCTTGATCGGCAAGAGCTGGCACATGTTCCCCTTGGGATTTCTCTTCGGCCTCGGCTTCGAGACCGCGACCGAGATCGCGGTCCTCGGCATGGCGGCCGAAGCGGCGAAGGTCGAGCCCTTGTGGTTCATCATGGTCTATCCCGCGCTCTTCGCCGCGGGCATGTGCTTGATCGACACCACCGACAGCGTGCTGATGCTCGGCGCTTATGGCTGGGCCTTCGTCAAGCCGGTGCGGAAGCTCTACTACAACCTCGTCATCACCTTCGTCTCGGTGACGGTGGCGGTGGTGATCGGCGGGATCGAGGCGCTGGGCTTGCTTGCCGACCGGCTCGCGCTCAAGGGCCCGTTCTGGGACGGCATCGCGCTGCTCAACGACAATTTCGGCAGCCTCGGCTACGTCATCATCGGCATTTTCGTCGCGAGCTGGGTGATCTCGATCGCCGTCTATCGCTGGCGGCGCTATGACGAGCTCGACGCGGCGGTGGCCTCGCTTCCACCGCCCTCCGCGCTCTAGGTGAGGGCCAGCACAGCGCTGGCCGAAACAGCACCGCTCAACTAACATTCGATGCTGGCCCGCTCACCGGGGCCAGTCACGCGTTAGCCCGCAGGGCCGATCACTAGAGCATGCCAAACGGTGATCTCGCGGTTCCGCGATCGAGTGGTCCGATTCCAACATTCGCATCCCGCCTGCGCCGGGCATTTTTGCGAATGTTGGAATCAAGGGACTGCTAGTAACTATAGGGTTTTAGTGGAGTTTTGGATTTGACATTCGCTTTCAGTGCTCGCGCCAGCCAGGGTAGCGAATGTCAAATCCACTCCACGAGCATGTGAGGCGCGAAACATGGATGCATCCGACCCGCCCTTCCGATTGACGACGGTGGAGGATTACGCGCCCCTGATTGGCGGCGCGGCGACGGCGCGCATTCTCGGCAAGGCCGAACGGCTGCGCGACCTTCATGTCGTCAATGTGAACTCGACCTATTACGGCGGCGGCGTCGCCGAGATCCTGTCGTCGCTGACGCTGCTGATGAACAGCGTCGGCGTCGAGGTCGGCTGGCGGGTCATCCAGGGCAGGCCCGATTATTTCAGCGTCACCAAGAAGATGCACAACGCGTTGCAAGGCGCGGAGATCAACCTCAGCGAGCTCAAGAAGAGCATCTACGAGGAGGTCGTGTTCGAGAACGCCATGCGGATGCATCTCGACCATGATCTGGTGATCGTGCACGACCCACAGCCCCTGCCACTGATCGGATTCTATCGCAAGAAGAGCCCATGGGTCTGGCGATGTCACATCGATCTGTCGGCGCCGAACGAGGCGCTGTGGTCGTATCTCGCGCCCTATGTCGAGCGCTATGACGCGGTCGTCCTGTCGCTGCCGGAATATGCCCAGAAACTGTCGGCGCCGCAGCGCTTCATCATGCCGGCGATCAATCCGTTCTCGACCACCAATCGCGCGATGAGCGACGATGAAATCGCCGACCGGCTCGACCATTACAATATTCCCACGGATTTGCCGCTGGTCGTGCAGGTCTCGCGCTTCGACAAGTGGAAGGACCCGCAGGGCGTGATCGAGGCATTCCACAAGGCCCGCAAGGAAGTGGACGCCACGCTGGTGCTGGTCGGCAACATCGCGACCGACGATCCCGAGGGCCAGGAGGTGTTCGAGTCGCTGTGCAGCTGCAGCAATGAACGGATCCGCATCATTTCGGCGCAGGACGCGTCGCTGGTGAATGCGCTGCAGCGGCGCGCTGCTGTCGTCGTGCAGAAATCGCTGCGCGAAGGATTCGGCCTGACGGTGACGGAGGCGATGTGGAAGGGCGCGGCGGTGGTCGGCGCGCGCGTCGGCGGCATCCGTCACCAGATCGCGGACGGCGAGAGCGGATTCCTGGTCGATACGGTGGAGCAGGCGGCCGAGCGCATCGTCACGCTCGTCAAGGACCCGAAGTTGCGCGCCCGCCTTGGGGCAAAAGCGACCGAGACGGTGCGCGAGCGGTTCCTCATGACCCGCCTTCTCGAAGAATGGTTTGATCTGATGGACTCCTTCGAGGCCAGCTTTCGGCTGAAAGGCGCGAATCCCTGACGGCGGACGATGGGATGAGCGAACTGCGCCAGGATCCGACCACCGGGGCTTGGGTCATCATTGCCCCGGTCCGCCAGCATCGGCCGCAGGATTGGAGGGCAATGACGGCGCCGGACGAAGCCGGCCGCGATGGGGCGCATGCGACTTGCCCGTTCTGCCCGGGGAACGAGTCGAGCCTCGCCGCCATCCTCGAAGAAGAACCGCAGGACGGACCGCCCGGCTGGCGGATCCGCGTGGTCCCGAACATTTACCCGCTGGTTTCCGGCGACCCTGTGGCGCGGCATGCAAGCCGCGGCCATTTGTCGATCGAGGCGCGCGGCTGCCACGAGGTGGTGATCGAAAGCCCGCGCCATGATGCCGATCTCACCGATCTCGGCGACGACCACGTCGCCGCCGTCGTCGCCCTCTATCAGCGGCGATATCGGGCGATGACGGCTCGGCTGGGTGGCGGCGCCGTCGTGGTGTTTCGCAACCGGGGCGAACGCGCCGGCGCATCGTTGCGTCATCCGCACAGCCAGATCGTCGGCCTTGCCGTGACGCCCCCGAGGCTGAGAGCGATGGCGCGCTGGGGAAGCGGCCGCTACCGCGCGTCGGGGCAATGTCCGACCTGCGGCGAGCTGGCGCGTGAGCGCGAAGCCGGGGCGCGTATCGTCGAAGAGACGGAAAGCTTCGTCGCGCTCGTCCCCTTCGCGGCGACCGGGCCTTATGAGACCTGGCTGGTGCCGAAGCGGCACATGGCCTCCTTTGGTGCCGCCGAGCCGCACGAGCTCGCCGCGCTTGCTTCGCTTCTCGCGCGATCGCTGCGGCGATTGTCGTCGCTTCTCGGGCCGGTGCCCTACAATTTCGTGATCGAGTCCGCGAGTGGCCGCGTGACGGATGCGCCCTATCTGCACTGGCGGCTTCGGATCGTGCCCAAGCTGGCGATAGCGGCAGGCTTCGAACTGGGCTCGGGCTTCGTGGTCAACCCGTCGCTCCCCGAGGCCGACGCGGAGGCTTTGCGCGACGCGACGTCGCGGCGGCGACCTGATCCTTAGGCTTCCGGCGCCACCTCGATGTTGCTTCGCACGACGGCGCTGACGCGCCTGTGCTGGGGTTTTTTATTTACCTTCGCACGACGCCATCGGCCTTGGTTCGGCCGATGCCTGTGCTACGGGATTTGATGCTGCTTCGCACGACGGCGCTGACGCGCCTGTGCTACGCGGTCGCCGGCGCGGCCTCCGGCTGCGGAAGCTGCACGGTGGTGCGGCGCATGTCGCGGCGATAGCGCTTGTCGTCGAAAGGCGAGCCGCGATGCATGGTGCAACGATTGTCCCAGATGATCATCTCGCCCACCGACCAATGATGGACATAAACGAATTGCGGCTGGGTCGCGAAATCCATCAGCTCCTTCAACAGCGCGCGGCCTTCCTCGAGCGGCATGCCGAGAATGTGCGAGGCGTGCGAGGCCACGACCAGTGATTTGCGCCCGGTGCGCGGATGAACGCGCACCAGCGGCTGCACCGCGCCCGGCATCGCCGCGATCTCGTCGGGGCGGAAATTCTCCATCTTGGCGCCGGCCAAGCAGCGCGAATACCAGATCGAATGCTGACAGCGAAGCTTGTCGATGCGCGACTTGACCGCTTGCGGCAGCGCATCATAGGCCGCGCGCATATCGGCGAAATACGTGTCGCCCCCTTCGGGCGGCACTTCGCGCGCCGCGAGCAGCGAATAGGTCGTCGCCGCCTCGACGAAAGAGCGGTCGGTGTGCCAGAGCCGGTCGCCCTCGCGCAGGATGCGGCGGCGGTCGTCGTCGCCGAGGATGCTGTGTCCCTCGTTGAGATTGGAGATGTCGTAGAGCTCGCGCCGCAGCCGCGCACTCTGCCCTTTGGCGCGGCCGGGATTGAGCGCGTAGGACAGCTCGCCCAGCCTCTCGCTGAAGCGGATCTGTTCGTCGTCGTCGAGGAACTGGTTGCGCAGGAGGCAGACCGCATAGCGATCCATTGCCTTCTCCACCGCCTCGATCGCCGCCGGATCGAGATCGGTCTTGGCGTTGACGCCGAGAATCTCGCCGGCAAAGAGCGGGTTCGCAGGGTTGAGCGGTCGCGCGGTAATCGTCATGGGTCTCATGGCCTCCCGCCGGGGCGGTGTGCCCTGAGCATCGGCGCAGCGAGGCTTTCCTGTCAACGCCAGCTTTGTCGCAGGCGCGCGCGGTTGGCGGCGAGCCAATAAAGCGCGAGCGCGGTCAAGCCATTGCCGATGCGGTCGCCGCGCACCAGCTTCATCGCCCCGCGATAGGACAGCACCACCACCTTGATGTCCTCGTGCTCGTCGGCCAGGCCGTGGATACCGCCGGCGCCCGCAGCATCGACCCGGCCGCAGAGAAGCTCGACGCGCTCGGTGCAGGCGCCCGGGCTCGGCATGAAACGATGGACGGGCAGCGGCTCGCCGATGATCTCGATCCCGGCCTCTTCCTTCGCCTCGCGGCGGGCGAGATCGGCGGCGCTCTCGCCGTCGTGATCGGTGATGCCGGCGACGATCTCGAGCTCCCAGGCGGGAAAGCCGGCGAGATGGGCGGCCAAGCGGAACTGTTCGACCAGCACGACCTCGTCGCGCTGCGGGTCGTAGAGCAGCACGCCGACCGTATGGCGGCGTTCGAACACTTCGCGCTCCATCTCGCCGCTCCAGCCGCCCTCATAGAGGCGGTGGCGCAGCCGATAGCGATCGAGGCGGGAGAAACCTTGATAGAGGGTCTCGTGGCGGATGATGTCGACGTCGTCGTCCTTCACGCGCGCCAGTGTAGAGGGAGCGCGGGGCGCACGACAACATCGCGCGGGACGGGGCGCCCTGCGTGCTGCGGCAACGCGCCGCGCCCGCACGGGGATCGCTTTGTTTATTTTGCGATCCGCTGCTCCTGAGCTTGTCGAAGGGACCGGCGCGGATCGTCCTAGCTCGATTTCGGCCAGTAGAAGGCTTGCCGGGCCGCGCCCTTGGCCGAGACCGCGATGCCGCGCGTCAGGCTCGTGCCGGCATTCGTCGCCGTCACCTTGTAGCGGCCGGGCGGGACGCGGGCATAGAAGAATGGCCCCTCCGCCGTGGTCGCGAGGATCGTCTTGCCCTTTGCGTCGGTGATGGCGACGCCGATATCGGCGAGATACTCGCCGGTCTTCTGCTGCGCGAACATCAGCCGCAAATTGTAGTCGTGCGCGATCTTGTCCATCGCCGCACGATCCTGATCGCCGATGCCGCCGCTGACGAAGGTGATGCCGTCCTTGGTCATGGGCTGCGGTGCGTCGAACGCGTCTTGGGACGTGCCCGACATCTGCTGCGCCGGCGCGGCGGGCCCGGCGGCCAAGGCCGCGAGCGGGCAGGCGCCGACAAGTGCGAGCGAGAGACAAAGCGGAGCGATGCGTTTCATCCTGGCCTCCTTCCGGTCCGATCGATGTCACGAGGCTGGGACTGGAAGCGCGTATTCCCAGGGCCGAATTGCGGCATTTTGGCGATTGTTCGGGGCTGGCGAGGCGCCGCGCCCGCTTCTATCATGCTTGTCATGAACGGCGTCGGCCTCGCGCAACGCTTCATCGATCTCGACTTGCTCGCGCGTGCGCCGCTCGCGACCGATCCTTTTCCTTATCTCTTGGTGCCGGGCTTCGTGCCTGAAAAAGCACGCGCCGATCTGGCCGCCGCCTACCCCGCGATCGATCGGCCCGGCAGCTTCCCCGTCGCCGATCTGCGCTTTGGCCCGGCCTTTGCCGAATTTCTCGCCGAGATCGAAGGCGAGGCGATGCGCCGCGCCTTTGCCGAGAAATTTTCGATCGACCTCACCGGGCGGCCGACCATGGTGACGGTGCGCGGCCAGGCGCAGCTGAAGGATGGCAGCATCCATACCGACACCGCATCGAAGCTCATCACCGTGCTCATCTATATGAACGAGGCATGGGAGGCGCCGGGCGGGCGGCTGCGGCTGCTGCGCTCGCGCGACAATCTCGAGGACATGGTCGCCGAGGTCCCGCCCGCGGCGGGAACCTTGCTCGCCTTCCGCGTCACCGCCAATTCCTGGCACGGCCATAAGCCCGCCAGCGGGCTGCGCCGCGTGGTTCAGCTCAACTGGGTCGAGAGCGAGCGCGTGGTGCGGCGCGAGCGGCTGCGCCACGGGCTGTCGGCGCGGGTCAAGCGGCTTCTGCCCTCGAAAGCGTAAGTCCTCGACTTATTAACGGTGATTGGGCGCGCCGCGACGTCCTTTCGCCGAGGGCTGCAGCTGTTGTAGATTCAGCAGTATTGGCGTGGCGCAATTAACTAAGCTTGGCGAGGGCGCTCCTTGTCTGACGACGTCGCAGCGAGACGGCGCTATCCGCCGCCGCAAACCTTGGGCGAGGCGATCGCGGCGCATGCCGCGGCGCGGCCCGATGCCGTCGCGATGGTCCTGCCCGACCTCAGCGTCGTGACCTATCGCGCGCTCAACGAACAGGTCGGCCGCGTCGGCGCCGCCTTACAGCGCACGGCGATCGGCGTTGGCCATCGCCTGGCGATTGCGCTGCCGGACGGCGCCGATCTCGCCCTTATGGTCGCAGCCGCCGCCTGCCATACCACGATTATCCCGCTCAATCCCAAGCTCACCGCGCTGGAGATCGATGCGCTCTTCGTCAGCCATCGGCTCGATGGCGTGATCGTGCCGGAAGGCGCGGAAATTCCCGCGCCCGAGGACGCAACAGCTCGCGGCGCTTGCCTGCTCGAAGCGGCAAGGCAAGGTGGCAGCATTCTGCTCGAGGCGCACGGCGGCGCGAGCGCGGCGGCGCCGATGGCGAGGCGCACAACGCCCGACGACGCGGTGATGGTTTTGCGCACCTCGGGCACGACCGCGCGGCCAAAGCTCGTCGCGATCACGCATCGCAATCTCCAGTCGATGGCGGCGCGGCGTCAGAGCTGGTTCGGCCTTGGCGAGAATGACCGCGTGCTCTGCGTCATGCCGCTCTTCTACGCGCAGGGGCTCTTCAACGCGCTATTCGCGCAGCTCTTCCTCGGCGGCAGCCTGGCTTGTCCGGCGCGTACGGCGGAAGCGAGTTTCTGCCGCTGGCTCGCCGAGCTCGAGCCGAGCTGCTATTCCGCCGGCCCGACCTTTCATCGCGCGGTACTCGACGAGGCGCAAGCGCTCGCGCCTGGCGCGCTGCGACATCGGCTGCGCTTTATCCAATCCGGCGCGGCGCCGCTGCCGGATTCGCTGCGCGACGGGCTCGAGCGCGTCTTCGGCGTGCCGGTGGTTGACACCTATGGGCTGAGCGAGGCAGGCAACATCACTGCTAATTCGGTGGCAAACGAAGGGCGGCGGCGGGGCACGGTCGGCCGGTCATGGCCGGACGAGGTGGCATTGCGCGGCGAGGATGGACGCATCGTCACACAAGGCGGCCCGGCCGAGATCGTGATCCGCGGTCCCGGCGTGACGCCGGGCTATATCGACGATGACGATGCCAACCGCGCTTCGTTCGTGGATGGTTGGTTCCACACCGGCGATGTCGGGGTGATCGACGCGGACGGGTTCCTGACCGTGGTCGGGCGGCTGAAGGAGATGATCAATCGCGGCGGGGAGAAGATCGCGCCGGCGGAGATCGACGAGGCGCTGCAGCGTCATCCTGCGGTGGCGGAGGCGGCGTCGTT
>JBJKPV010000062.1:0-3661 GCA_046706015.1 Allostellaceae bacterium
GCGACGACGCCGATGACGCCCTCGTCAACCTGGCCGCGACGCGCGATCCGGCGATGCATCGCGGCGATTATAATTTCGGCGGCTATTCCGACGCGGCGCTCGATGCGTTGCTCACGCGGATCGGCGACGAGTCAGACGCGTCGGCACGGAGCGATTTGCTGAAACAGGCTTTGGCCCTGGCGAAGGAAGATGTCGCCTATCTTCCCTTGCATCAGCAGCAGAACGTCTGGGCCGCGCGCGATCATATCGCGTTGGTGCAACCGCCCGATGGCAGCTTTCCGCTGCGCTTCGCGCACGTGAACTAGCCCCGCCGTATCCGCGCTAGGCTCCCTCGGCGACGATCTTTTCGTACGCCGGAAGAGTCAGAAATTCCGGGAAGCGCTCGGCAGAGATCAGCGTGCGGAAAATCTCCGCAGCATCGTCATAGCGGTCGCCCGGCGCGGCGGCGGGCTTGAGTTTGGCGAGTTCCTCGTCGAGCAGTTGATTGCACAGCGCCAGATCGATCACGCGGCCATCGTTGAGCTTGGCCTTGTGGCGGATCCATTGCCAGACCTGCGCCCGGCTGATCTCGGCGGTGGCCGCGTCCTCCATCAGATGATAGAGCGGAACGCAGCCGCTGCCGCGCAACCACGCTTCGAGATAGCCGATACCGACATTGAGGTTCTGCCGCAGCCCCGCCTCGGTGATCGTGCCTTGGGGCACTTTCAGGAGATCGGAGCCGGTGACGTTCACGTCCTGGCGCTTGCGCGCAATCTGGTTCGCCTCGGGCATCGCGTTGTCGAAGATATCCTTGGCGATGCCGACGAGGCCGGGATGAGCGACCCAGGTTCCGTCATGGCCGTCACCGGCCTCGCGCAGCTTGTCGGCGCGGACCTTCTCCATCGCCGCCTCATTGGCCGCGGTATCGTCGCGGATCGGGATCTGTGCCGCCATGCCGCCCATCGCATGGACGTTGCGGCGATGGCAGGTCTTGATGAGGTGGAGGCTGTAGGCGCGCAGGAACGGCGCGGTCATCGTGACCTGTGCCCGGTCGGGCATCACCGCCTTGGGATCCTCGCTGAATTTCTTGATGAAGCTGTAGATATAGTCCCAGCGGCCACAATTGAGGCCCGAGGAATGATCTTTCAACGCATGCAGGATCTCGTCCATCTCGAAGGCGGCCATGATGGTCTCGATCAGCACGGTCGCCTTGATCGTTCCGAGCGGCAGGCCAAGAAGGCGCTGGCTTTCGACGAACACATCGTTCCAGAGCTTCGCTTCGTGGCGGCTTTCAAGCTTCGGCAGATAGAAATAGGGGCCCGTGCCGCGCGCCAGAAGCTCTTTGGCGTTGTGGAAGAAATAAAGGCCGAAATCGAAGAACGCGCCCGCCATCGGCGCGCCGTCAACCAGCACATGGGCCTCGGGCAGATGCCAGCCGCGCGGGCGCACCAGCAGCACGGCCGTCTTGGGCTTCAGCTCGTAATGACGCCCAGTTGCCGGGTCGTCGAACGAAATATTACGCCGGACCGCGTCGTAGAGGTTGATCTGGCCGTCGAGGAGATTCTCCCAGCTCGGCGTGTTTGCGTCCTCGAAATCAGCCATGAAGACGCTGGCGCCCGAGTTGAGCGCGTTGATCACCATCTTGCGGTCGGTCGGCCCGGTGATCTCGATGCGGCGGTCGAGCAGATCGCGCGGCAGCGGCGCCACCGTCCAGTCGCTGTCGCGGATGGCGTTGGTCTCGGCTGGAAAATCGGGACGCCAGCCGGAATCGAGCTTGGCTTGCGTCGCTTGGCGTGCGGCGAGCAGGCGCTGCCGCTCGGCGCCGAATTTGCGTTCGAGCGCGGCGATGAAGTCGATCGCGTCGGGCGTAAGGATCTTGGCAAAGTCCGGCGCGATCTTGGCGCGGATCTCAACCTTGCCGAGGGTCGTGGCTGCTTCAGCGGTCATCTCTTGCCTCCGGATCGTGAAGGGCTCCCGGCCGCATCGCGCGGCCACGAGACCCCCTCTGTCGCGAAACCTGAAAGATTCACCCGCCGCGGCGGGCTTACCTCGTCGGTGAGGCACGCCGATCGTGACGCGCCTGCTTTCCAGAGTGCTCTTCCCCAACAGTCCTTTTGCCTGAGAGTTTCCGGGGCGGTTGCTCCTTCGGCGTCGGATCGAAACCCGATCTCTTCTGTCGGGGCGCTAAGCTTGAGCAGTCTATCATTGTGCGTTGCGGGAGAATAGGAAAACATAACGCACCTCTCGATACCCGGTTCTGCCGGGCGTCCTGGTTTGCGGTTACTGGCTCATATGAATGACGTCGCGCACGATTGGGTAGGTCTGCGCGATCCAGCGCTTGCCGCTGAAAACGCCGTAATGGCCGACGCCGGTTTGCACGTAATGCTTTTTCATATAGGGGCGCAGCCCGCTGCACATTTCCTGCGCGGCGAGCGTCTGCCCGACGGCGCAGATATCGTCGCGCTCGCCCTCGATGGTGAGAAGAAAACTGCGGCGGATCGCGGCGGGATCGACCGGCCTTCCGCGCCAGCGCATCACGCCGCGCGGCAAATGATGCTCCTGGAAGACCGCCTGAATCGTCTGAAGAAAGAATTCCGCCGGCAGATCCATGACGGCGAAATATTCGTCGTAGAATTTTCGCGTCGCTTCGGCCTTGGCGTAATCGCCCTTGACGAGGTTGTCGTAGAGATCGTTGAAGGCCTTCAGATGGCGTTGCGCGTTCATGCCCATGAAGGCGAGCAGCTGGACAAAGCCCGGATAGACCGGCCGCATCGCGCCGCCATAGCGCCATGGCACGACGCCGATCATCGTGGCGCAGAACCATTCGATCGGACGGCTGGTCGCGAATTCGTTGACCTTGGTCGGGCTGATCCGCGCGTCGATCGGTCCGGCCATCAAGGTGACGCTGCGCGGCTGCGCGGGGTTGTCGTCCTCGGCCATGATCGCCGCTGCCGCGAGCGTCGGCACCGAGGGCTGGCAGATCGCCATGACATGGCAGCCCGGTCCGATCGCGCCGAGGAAGTCGATCAGGTGATCGATGAAGTCGTCGAGGTCGAAACGGCCGCGTCCCAGCGGAACGTCTCGCGCATTGTGCCAATCGGTGATGTAGACATCGTGATCCGTTAGCATCGTGCGCACCGTGTCGCGCAGCAAGGTCGAGAAGTGACCCGACATCGGCGAGACGATAAGAACCGCCGGTTGCTCGCCTGCCCCCTCCTTCTTGAAATGCAGAAGGGTCGCGAACGCCGTGCTGCGGATCGGTTCCTCGGTCACGGCGAGCTCGCGATTGCCGACCATCACCGAATCGATCCCGAATTCGGGGCGCTTATGGCTGAGGCCGCAGCGGCTGATCAGCTCGCTCGCTGCCGCGAGCTTGCGCAGCCAGGGATCGTCGGTGAGGCCGGTGCTGGGCTCATGGATCACGCCGGCGGCCAGCTCCGCGAGCATCTTAAGCGGCGTGTGCGTATCCATAAGCGCTTGATAAGTCTGATAGATCATAAGGCCAACGGCCCTTCCTTGCGGTTCCGCGGATCCGATCAGCATTGGCCCTTCATGCAATATACGCACCAAGGTTTGCGGCTTCTGGCACGGGCTTTGCGACCATGGCGGCGAAGCGGGCGCCGAGCGAAGGGAGCAAACCCATGGGCAATGCCGTGCTCACCATCAGCAGCAAGAACTATTC
>JBJKPV010000063.1:0-8851 GCA_046706015.1 Allostellaceae bacterium
GTATGGGCGTCGGCCCATATCGGGGTCCTCGCCACGCTTGGCGGCGAAGGTTTGCCCCAGTCCTTGCTCGTAGAGGCCGCCGTCGGGCGCGGCATCGTCGCAACCGACGTGCCAGGCACCCGCGACATAGCGCGCCCGGGCGTCAACGCGCTACTGGTGCCGCCGGGCGATGTCGCCGCGCTCGCCGCCGCGCTGAAACGCCTCGCCGACGATGCCGCCTATCGCCGGCTTCTCGCGGAAGCCGGACGTCGCCTCGTCGAGAGCGCCTTCTCCGACCGATCGGTGCGCGAGGCGACGGCAGCGCTTTATCACGAGCTCGATCGGGCGCTCGCGCCATCGCAGTGATTTCGCGGGAGCATGGAGCTAAGGACGCTTGCGTGCGCTCGGGGCGGCCGCGTGCTCGGGCGGCGGCGTGTTGCCGAGCCGCGGCACGAAGGTCGCGAGACGCGGCGAGGGATGACCAAACAGAAATCCTTGGCCGTAGCGGATGCCCATCTTGAAGAGCTCTTCCGCCTGATCGACGCGCTCGACCATCTCGGCGATGATGCCGATACCGAGATCTTGGCACATCGCCACCATGGCCTTGACGATGGCGCGGTCCTTCGCGCTGTCGTGCATGCGCGAGACATAGCTGCCGTCGATCTTGACGAAATCGAGCGACAGCGCCTGAAGATAGGGAAAAGAGGAGGCACCCGATCCGAAATCGTCGAGGCAGACGCGATATCCCTGCCGCCGCAGGCTGGCGAGGATCCGCTCGGCGCGCTGCAGATCCGACATCGTATTCGATTCGGTAATCTCGAACAGCAGATGCCGGCTGAGCGTGGCGTGCGGCTCGAGCAGCTTCGTCAACGCCTCGACAAACATGTCGCTGTCGAGCGAGCGCCCGGAAATGTTGACCGCGAGATCGACGGGTTGTCCGGCGTACTCTTCTAAGGTGAGGAGCGCCCGCTGGCACATGGCAAGGTCGATTTCCTCGATCATGCCGACCTTCTCCGCGAACTGGATCATTTCGAAGGGCGACTTGTTCTGATCGAACCGCGCCAGCATCTCGTAGTGATGGAGCAGACGCGAATCGAGTTCGACGATGGGCTGGAAGGCGACCGTCATCTTGCTCATGTCGGTTGCGGCCTTGAGCCGGGAAATGCGGCTCACTGTGTCGGAAATCTGCGCGCGAAAGGCTTGTGCCAGGGAGCGGATCGAGAAACCCTCGCTACGCTCGCCGACAAACCGGCTGAGGGTGAACGCAAGCGCCTTGGCGGCGTCGTCCGACGTGATGCCGGCAGTGTCGAGGTCGACGCCGATCTCGTCGGCGCGGATGCCCTTGCCGCTGGGGTCGTGCGCGCGCGACAGCCGCTCGATCTCGTTGCTGAGAACGATCCTCGTCGCAGCCCGCGAGCGGATGACTCCGAATTTGTCGGCATCGAACCGGCCTGCCGAATTGCCGCCGAAGGAATGGGTCCGCAGGAAAGCGCCGATTTCGCCGAGAAGACGATTCCACGCTCCGCCCTTGGAGCGTTCGTGTAAATCGTCGAGACCCTGCAAGCGCAGCAGAGCGAGCTCGAGCGTCTGGTCCACGTCCGTGGCGGCTGCCATCGTATCGCGCGCGGCGGCGCGGAAAGAGGCCGCGTCGAGGAGTCCGGTTTCGGGGTCGCGCGTGCCTTCGAGCGACGTGTCCGGAACCGCGGGCCGCGCACCCACGATGGCGAGGTAAAGCGAATCGCCTTTTTCCGGAAGGAGACAGCCGCTGACCGTCGCGTGCACGTCACCTCCGCCGCCGGCGAAAGCGAACGTCACGGGCTCGATGCGGCCATCCTGCCGCGCGCGCCGCAACGCGTGCTCGGCCATCGGCCGATCGCGATCGACAATCAGGACGAGAAAGCCCTTGCCCCGCAGATCGGCGGCCTCGTGGCCGGTAAAGGCCTTTGCCGCGCCCGCCGCGAACAGGATGACTCCGTCGGCGGAAACCTCAAGCAGCAGATCCGACGCGGCAAAGGCGAAGCCGACGAAGCGATCGCGCTCGTCGCGCAGTCCACGCGCCACATCGCGCGACGTCGCGGTCGCGGCTCCGGAAGTCGAATTTGCCGAATCTGAGATGGGCGCACGCATGGGCTTGGTGTAACAACTCCTTGCTCGCGCAGGGCACCAATACCGGCACGCCGCGTGGCAATCCCCCCTCGATTGCCAATCAAGAAACGGCTTTGGCCCGCATCGGCGAGCGCGGGGCGCGGGGGCGGCCTTGTCACTTCACCTGGGCGCGTCGCCTGCGACCAACGCCCCGGATTAGCGCATAGATTGATTAACCGGTTTTTAAACGCGGTTCGGACCTGCCGCGGCGGGCGCCGGGTGCCAGACCGGCCGCGACCGCCAGCCCCGATTTGGCGCTTGCTGGGTTGAGGGCCCTTTTATAGGGTCGGCTGATCGAAAGGGTGGTTAATGAAGTTTACCCGCCGCGCCTCTGCTGCTTTCGCCCATGACTTGGTCATGGCAGCGCTGTCCTTCATCGCGTCGTTCTATCTGCGCGTCGGCGGCGATATCACACAATATTCCTCGAAGCTCCTCCTGACCTACGATCTCGCCTTTACCGCCACCGCGGCCGTGGTGTTCCTCTGGGCGGGGCTCTATCGCGGGATCTGGCGCTATGCCTCGCTGCCGGATCTCTGGGCGCTGTTTCGCGCGGCGACGCTCATCATTCTGATCTTCTTTCCCGTGATGTTCATGGTGACGCGGCTGGCCGACATGCCGCGCTCGCTGGTGGGCATCAACTGGCTGCTGCTGATGGCGCTGCTCGGCGGGCCGCGCTTCGCCTATCGCATTTTCAAGGATCGCGGGCTCGATCACGTCTTCGAGGCCGCGCATTATGCCCCCGTGCCGATCCTCGTCATCGGCGCGCGCGAGGGCGCGCATCTCTTCATTCGCGCGATGGAGCACGACCCGCGGCGCTCCTACCGCGTGGTCGGCATTCTCGGCGATAGCACGGCGCGGGTCGGGCGCGATATCGGCGGCGTGCCGATCCTCGGCACGTTCGATCAGATAGAGGACGTCGTGGGCGCGCTCACGCGCCGCGGCAATCGGCCGCAGCGTCTCATCGTCTGCGGCGATGCGCTGGCGCGGCCGGTGGCGCGCATGCTGCTCGATTTCTCGGCCGAGGCGGGCATCCCGCTCGCACGCGCGCCGCGCGTGACCGACTTCCGCGCCGCCAACGAAGACGAGGCTCAACGCATCGAGCCGATCGCGATCGAGGATCTGCTCGGCCGGCCGCAAGCGGTGCTCGACCGCGCCGGCATGCGGGCCTTGATCGCGGGGCGCCGCGTGCTGGTCACGGGCGCGGGCGGAACGATCGGCGGCGAGCTCGCACGCCAGATTGCATCCTACACGCCGGCGCGGATCGCGCTCCTCGATAACGGCGAATACGCGCTCTACACCATTGATCAGGAACTGAAGGAGCGCTTCGCCGAGGTGCCGCGCCAGGCAATAATCGCCGATGTCCGCGACCGGCGTCGCATCGACGAGGTGATGACCACCGAGCGGCCCGAGCTCGTCTTTCACGCCGCGGCGCTGAAACATGTGCCGATCGTCGAGGCCAACCCGGTCGAAGGCATCGTCACCAACGTGCTGGGAACGCGCCACGTCGCCGAGGCATGCCGTGCTCACGGCGTCGGCGCGATGGTGATGATCTCGACCGACAAGGCCGTCAACCCGGCCAACGTCATGGGCGCGAGCAAGCGACTGGCCGAGAGTATCTGCCAATCGCTCGATCTCGTCGAGGCGAAGCGCGATCACGGCACGCGCTACGTCACGGTGCGCTTCGGCAACGTCCTCGGCTCCACCGGCTCGGTCGTTCCCTTGTTCCAGCGCCAGCTCGCTTCGGGCGGGCCGCTGACCGTCACCCATCCGGAGATCGCGCGCTTCTTCATGACCGTGCGCGAGGCGATGGAATTGGTGCTCCAAGCTTCGGCGCTGGCAAGCGGTGAAGGCGAGGCGCGCGGCAAGATTTTCGTCCTCGACATGGGCGAGCCGGTCAAGATCGTCGATCTCGCGACGCAGATGATCCGGCTTGCCGGCAAAAAGCCGGGCGAGGACGTCGCCATCTCCTTTGTCGGCCTGCGCCCCGGCGAGAAGCTGCAGGAAGAGCTGTTCTATGCCAGCGAGCGGCTGATGCCGACGAAGATCCCCGGCATTCGCCTGGCCGCGCCGCGCGCGATCGACTACGCCATGCTCGCCCGCTCGCTCGACGAGCTTGCGGAGCATGCGCGCGAGCAGCGCGAGGATCGCGTCTTGGCCCTGCTGCGCAATCTGGTGCCGGAATATGGCGGCGCCGTCGAGCCGGTCGCGCGCGCCGCCGGCAACGAGCCCTAGGCGCACGCCGACGGAGCCGCTGGAGCCCGACATGCCGACCCGGAAGCGCGCGCTCATCATCGGCGGTTCGATCGGCGGGCTCTTCGCCGCCCATTTGCTGCGCCAGATAGGCTGGGACGCGATCATCTTCGAGCGCAGCGCGGGCGATCTCGCCGATCGCGGCGCCGGCCTCGGCATCACCGCCGAGCTATTCGAAACGATGCGCCGCGTCGGCCTCAAGATCAGCCGGTCCCTCGCCTTTCATGTTCATTCGTCGATCTGGCTCGACCAGGACGGCAAGATCGGCTGCGAGACCTCGCGCGCCTGGCACGGCAGCGCCTGGGCGATCGTCTATCGCCCGCTGCGCGCCGCCTTTCCGACCGCGGATTATCGCACCGGCGCGACGCTCGAGCGCGTCGAGCAAGAAGGAAATACCGTCACGGCGGTGTTCGCCGACGGGACACGCGAGCGCGGCGATCTACTTGTCGCAGCCGACGGCGTCTATTCGACCGTGCGCCGGCAATTCCTCCCGGGCGTCGAGCCGCGCGCCGCCGGCTATGTCGCCTGGCGCGGGCTGGTCGACGAGAAAGACCTTCCCGAGGGCACAGTTGAATTGCTCTTCGACCGCTCGACCTTGACCTTGCCCGAGGGCGAGCTGGTGATCTCGCTGCCGGTCCCCGGCCCCGATAACGACATGCGGCCGGGCCACCGGCGCTATTACTTCATCTGGTATCGTCCCGCCGACGCCGCGCGCCGCGCCGCGCTCTTCACCGATGCGAGCGGCCGCTCGCACGGCCTGACAATCCCGCCACCGCTCATCCGCCCGGAATTCGTCGCCGAGATGAAAGACGCCGCGCGACAACACCTGCCGCCGATCCTCGGCGAGATCGTCGCGCGAACCGCCCAGCCGCTGCTGCAATCGATCACCGATATGGAGGCGCCGCAGCTGGTCTTCGGCCGGGTGGCGCTCTTGGGCGATTCCGCTTTCGTCGCGCGCCCGCATGTGGCGGCGGGCGCGACCAAGGCCGCGCTCGACGCGCCCTGCCTCGCCGCTTCACTCGCAGCGAGCGGCGACGACGTCGATGCGGGTTTGGCGCGGTACGAGCGCGAGCAGCTGGCTTTTGGCCGCGCCATCGTCGCGCATTCGCGCTATCTCGGCGCCTACCTCGAGGCACAGTTGAAGCCGCGCGAGGCGCGCAGCGCGGCGGAGCTCAAGCGCGACCCGCTTCAGATCATCGCCGATTACGGCGCACCTCACCTCGTCCACGGCGTCGATCCGGCAGGCTTCGACGATTGAGGTGCGTCAAGCGCCGGCGCCGGCATAGCCGGCGAGTTCGATGATCTCGAGCACATTGCCGTCGGGATCCTCGAAATAGGCGCGCGGGCCGTCGATGACGCCGTCGCGACGGTCTTCGTCATAGAGGAAATTGACGCCGCCCGCCTTCAATTCGGCCAGCGCCGGCGCGTATTCCTCATGCGCCACGAGAAACGCATGATGCACGTTGCGCTCGCCCGCGATCGAGATCGGCTTCTCGACCTTCGCCAGAATGATGCAATCGCCGCCCGAATCGAGAAAGACCATGCCCTGGCTCTTGACCTCGCGCAGCAGCTTCATGCCGAGCCATTTGCAATAGAAATCGCGGCTGCGATCAGGGTCGCTGACTGGGATGGTGAAATGGACGACGCCCTTCGTCTTGATCATGAGATCCCTCCTCCCCGGCGGCGGCTAGGCTTTCGGCTCGTCATCGGCGAGCCGCAGCAAATAGCGTCCATAGTCCGACGCCTCGCTGCGCTTGGCGACCTGGCGCAGCTGCATCTTATCGATGAAGCCCGAACGATAGGCAACCTCCTCGACGCAGCCGATCTGCTGGCCGGTGCGTTTTTCGAGCGTGCGGACGAATTCCGATCCCTCGATCAGCGCCTCGGGCGTGCCGGTATCGAGCCAGGCATAGCCGCGCCCGAGCCGCTCGACCTGGAGCGCGCCGCGGCGGAGATAATCGCGATTGACGTCGGTGATCTCGAGCTCGCCGCGCGCCGAAGGCTTGACCCGCGCCGCCACCTCGACCACGTCGCGATCATAGAAATAGAGCCCGATCACCGCCCAGTCGGAGCGCGGACGCGAGGGCTTCTCCTCGAGCGCGAGCGCCTTTCCCGCGATGTCGAACTCGACCATCCCGTAACGCTCCGGATCGACCACGCGATAGGCGAAGACCGTCGCACCCGCCTGGCGCGCGGCCGCGCGCTGCATCATCTCGCTCAACCCGTCGCCGTAAACGAGATTATCGCCGAGCGCCAGCGCGCAAGCCTCGCCGGCGATGAAATCGCGCCCAATGAGAAAGGCCTCAGCGATGCCGGCGGGCGAAGGCTGTTCGGCATAGCCCACCGACACGCCCCATTGGCTGCCATCGCCCAAGAGCGCGCGAAAATGCGGCAGGTCCATGGGCGTCGAGATGACCAGGATCTCGCGCATGCCGCCCAACATCAGCGTCGAGAGCGGATAATAGATCATCGGCTTGTCGTAGACCGGCAGGAGTTGCTTCGAGATCGCGTGCGTCATCGGATAAAGCCGCGTGCCCGAACCGCCGGCGAGGATGATGCCCTTCATCGCGCAATCCCCAGACGCTCGCCGCCATACATGCCGCTGCGGATCTTCTCCCACCAGGCGCGGTTGTCGAGATACCACCGCACCGTGCGGCGCAAGCCGCTCATCAAGGTTTCGGCCGGCGCCCAGCCGAGCTCGCTCCGAATCTTGCCGTCATCGACGGCGTAGCGCAAATCATGCCCCGGCCGATCCGCGACGAAGGCGATGAGCTGCTCATGCGGGCGGTGCGGCGAAGCCGGTAGCTCGTCGTCGAGGATTACGCAGAGCAACTTGACGATCTCGAGATTGGTGCGCGCCTCGCCGCCGGCGATGTTGTAGGTATCCCCCACCCGGCCACGCCGCAGCACCAGGGCAAGCGCCGCGGCGTGATCACCGACATAGAGCCAGTCGCGGATATTGGCGCCGGCGCCGTAGACCGGCAGCGACTTGCCCTCCAGCGCGTTGAGGATCATCAGCGGGATGAGCTTTTCCGGAAACTGCCACGGCCCGTAATTGTTGGAGCAATTGGTCGCGATCACCGGCAAGCCATAGGTCTTGTGCCAGGCGCGGGCGAGATGGTCGGCACCGGCCTTCGACGCGGCGTAAGGGCTGTTCGGCTGATAGCGCGCCGCCTCATCCGCGCTCGTGTCCGGCGCGAGCGAGCCGAAGACTTCGTCGGTCGAGATGAGATGAAAGCGGAACCACGCCTGGCCCTCGCGATCGAGGCTGCGCCAATAGGCGCGCGCGGCTTCGAGCAAGGTGAAACTCCCGACCAGGTTCGAGTGAATGAACGCGGCGGGACTGTCGATCGAGCGATCGACATGCGTCTCCGCGGCGAGATGCATCGCGGCCTGCGGCCGGTGCTGCGCGAAAACGCGCTCAACCAACGCGCGATCGGCGACATCGCCGACTTCGAGAACATAATTGCCGCCATGGACAAGCGCGCCAAGCGGCGGGTTCGAGCCGGCATAGGTGAGCTTGTCGAGTTTGACGACGCTCTCGCCCGCACCCAGCAGGTGGCGCACGAGCGACGTGCCGATGAAGCCGGCGCCCCCGGTGACGAGAATCTTCAACCCGAATCTTCCCTGCTTGACGCGGCTCAGGCCGCGAGCGCCGTCGCGCCGAGACGGATCATAGCACGCCGATAGGCCGTCGGCTCCGAACCTTCACTCCGGGCATTTTTCCAGCCAGATCGTCTTCATGCCGTTGCGTTGGACAATGCCGCCGCTGACGATGGTCTCGCCGTTGCTGGTGGTCGATTCGATCGGCCGAATGCGTCCCGCTTCCTTGACCAGCACGACGGTGACGGTGACGCCGCCCTGGGCATAGGAGAGACGCAGCCGGTCCGCGGCGATCAAGGCCACGTCATAGAGCGGCTGAAGTTTATCAATGGCGGGATTGTGCGTGATCAACTGACGGGTCGGCTGAGCGGCATTCGAGGCGACAAACGTCTGAAAGGGATTGGCGAGGCTCGGTGGCGCATGGCAATCGATCGCCCAGCTGCCGATCATGCCGAACTTGACCAGCGCATCGCTGTCGGCCCCCGCATGGGCGGGGATCGCGACGAGCGCGAGGAAGGCGATCAAGAGCCACGCGGCAGGTTTCATGTGTCATGCCCTTTGGATGCGGTTTCGACCGGCGGCCTCGATGAACTCACCGGCAGATTGTCGATGAGGCGGGTCTTGCCGAGCCAGGCGGCAGCGAAGACGCGCGCCTGCCGATCGCGGCCGGTCGCAGGCGCGAGCGTCGTGCCGTCGCGAATTTCGACGTAGTCGATCTTGGTGAACCCGGCCGCCGTGAGCGCGCCAGCGCCCCAGGCGCCGGCCTCCTCGGCGCTGACGCCGGCTGCGAAACGCGACGCCGCCTCGATCAGAACGCGGTGAAGAGCGGGCGCGATCTGCCGCTCTTGCGGCGAGAGATAGGCGTTGCGCGAGG
>JBJKPV010000064.1:0-13901 GCA_046706015.1 Allostellaceae bacterium
GGTGGGGCATCAAGGGCGGCGAGGATATCCGCGCCATCGACACCGATTGCGGCCCGATCGGCGTGCTCGTCTGCTACGACGCCGAGTTCCCCGAGCTGGCGCGGCGCCTCGCCGACGAAGGCGCGCGCATCCTGTTCGTGCCGTTCTGCACCGACAGCCGCCAGGCCTATCTGCGCGTGCGCTATTGTTGCCAGGCGCGGGCGGTCGAGAACCAGCTCTATCTGGTGCTATCGGGCAATGTCGGCAATTTGCCCAATGTCGACAACATGGATGTGCAATATGCGCAATCCTGCATCCTGACGCCCTGCGATTTTCCTTTCGCGCGCGACGGCATCGCGGCGGAGTGCAGCGAGAATGTCGAGACGGTGGCGATCGCCGATCTCGATCTCTTCGACTTGGCCTGGGCGCGTCGCGAAGGTACGGTGCGCAATCTGCGCGACCGCCGCTTCGACCTCTACCGGATCACCTGGCGGGATACCGGCAAGGGGTGAGACGAGAGCGCCACGCGCGTCGGCGCGCGGCAACTGAGGAGAGGTCGCGACCATGTCCTTGCGCGTCATCGAGGTCACCGCGGCGAGCGGCAATGCCGACACGATCGTGGCGGCGGCGCATAAGCAAGAGGCAATCGATGCGTGGCACGAGCCGGCGGGAGGCGACGGGCGCGCGACCGTGCGCATCCTCGTCGCCGGGCATCAGGTCCAGCCGCTCATGGACACGTTGCAGCAGACGCTGGGCGGCGACGCGACGCGGCGGATCATTCTCTTGCCCGCGCTCGCGACCTTGCCCGAAATCGACGAGAGCGAGGACCGCAAGCAGGAAGGTCAGCGCGCGGAATCGGCCTCGCGCGAGGAGCTCTACAACACGGTGGCGCAAGGCGCCCGGCTCGACAGCACCTTCTTGCTGCTGGCGGTGCTGTCGACGCTGGTCGCCGGCATCGGCCTGGTCGACGACAATGTCGCGGTGATCATCGGCGCCATGGTGATCGCGCCGCTGCTCGGCCCCAATCTTGCCTTCTCCTTCGCCGTGGCGCTGGGCGACCGCGCGTTGATGGCGCGGGCGTTGCGCACCAATCTCGTCGGGCTGGCGCTCACCATCGCGACGACCGCGGCCGCGGGCTTCGCCTTGCCGCTTAACTTGACCAGCCACGAGCTCGTCATGCGAACGGGCGTCTCCTATGACGGCATCATCCTCGCGCTTGCCTCGGGCGCGGCGGCGGCACTCTCGCTCGTCTCGGGACTTTCGAGCGCGCTGGTCGGCGTGATGGTGGCGGTGGCGCTGCTGCCGCCGGCGGCGACCTTCGGGCTGATGGCCGGATCGGGCGCGATCGCCGAAGGCGGCGGCGCCGCCACCTTGCTCGGCTCCAATCTCGTCTGCGTCAATCTCGCGGCCCAGCTCGTGCTCTTCACCCGCGGCGTCAAGCCGCGCACCAGGTGGCAGAAGAAAGAGGCGCAGCAATCGCTCGCCTGGAGCGTCGCGCTCTGGGGCGCGCTGCTTGTCGTCCTGCTTGCGATCATCTACGTCGAGCATCTGCGGTTGCCGCATCCGCCGGCGGCGGACCGGGGCGGCGCGGGGGCGGGGATCGAAGCGAGATAAGAACCCATGGGCAAGGAGCGGCTGACCGCGTTCAGCGACGGCGTCGTCGCCATCATCATCACCATCATGGTGCTGGAGCTGCGCGTGCCGCATGGCGCGGACTGGGCGGCGCTCAAGGGCCTGCTGCCGGTTTTCGTCAGCTATGTGATGAGCTTCGTCTATATCGCGATTTATTGGAACAACCATCATCACATGCTGCACACGGTGACGCAGGTCGACGGGCTTATCCTCTGGGCCAATTCGCATCTGCTGTTCTGGCTGTCGCTGGTGCCTTTCACCACCGGCTGGATGGGGGACAATTATCTGGCGCCCTTTCCAACCGCGATCTATGGCGTCTCGCTGCTGATGCCGGCGATCGCCTATTATTTGCTGCAGCGCGCAATCATCCACCGGCAGGGCGCGCACTCGATCCTCGCCAAGGCGCTGGGGCGCGACGTCAAGGGCAAGATCTCGCCCGTCTTCTATCTCACGGCGATCGCGTTTGCCTTCGTCGATGCCTGGATCTCGATCGGGCTCTATGCGCTGGTGGCGGTGATGTGGCTCGTCCCCGACCGCCGCATCGAGCGCGTTATCCGTTAGACCAGAAAGCCGCGGGCGCCGCGGCCGGTCTCGCGATCAGAGCGAGCGGACGTAAGTGGCGAGCTCCTCGATTTCCTGCGGCGAGAGATTCTGCGAATTGAAGTGCATGATCGCGTTCGCGCGCGCGTTCGAGGCGAAGTTGCGGAGCTGTTCCTCGATATAATCGAGGTGCTGGCCCGCCAGCCGCGGAACGATGCCGTTGCCTTCGCCGCGTTCGCCATGGCAGACATGGCAGGCGGGTACGTCGCGATCGGGAATGCCGTTCTCGAAGATCGCCTTTCCCTTGGCCATTAGCGCGGGGTCGCCCGGCGTGCCGGCGACGGGTTGCTGCGACGAGAAATAGGAGGCAACGCCCGCTATATCGGCGTCGCTCAGGCGGCCCGCCATGCCCCACATATAGGTATGCGCGTGCGGGTCGGCGCGGGTGTGATCGCGGAACGCCTTGAGCTGCGCCTCGAGATAATCCTGCTGCTGTCCCGCCAAGCGCGGGAAGGTCGGCGAGATGCTGCGGCCCTCGAAGCCGTGGCAGGACGTGCAGACGTGGACGATGCCGGCGATATGCGGATCGCTCGGCATATTCTCGCCCTGGCCGGGCGTGCACGCCGTCAAGAGCAAAGCGGCGAGGGCGATTGCCGTCGCCGCACGCACCTTGCTCACATCGGTTTCAACCGTGCATTTCATATTCTTGACCATTTGCGGCCCCCGATGCTCAGCTCTCTGTTTCGTCACCATGCTCGCTCCGTCCCGGATTCACCTCCCGCGACGGAGCCAGCGGGTCAGAACGCAATCCAATCGAACAGGAAGAACGTGTTGTTGTCGCGCGCATTGCGCCCGGCACCATCGAAGTTCGTGCTCCCGCCGTTGAATTTTTCGTAATAGACGTATTGCAGTCCGATCTTCATGTTGAGCCACGGCCAGAATTCCGGCCCGCCATGGTTGAACGGCATGTAGTCGATCTCGCCGATCCAGCCGGTCGTGTTGGGGCTGTTGTAGGTCGGCGAATCGCCGCCATAGAGCGCGGCGTCGCTGGTGCCGTCGGTGCGGAAATAGCCGACGGTCAGGCCATAAGTCTGCTGATAGTAGTAGCTCGACTTGATGTTGAGGCTCCGCATGCGGTTGTGGGTGTTGCTCGAATCGCCGAGCGCCTGACTGGCGGTGAGATTCTGGTTCTCGGTGATCCAGCTGGCCTGGACCGAGAAGCTGTTGACGTCGGCGAGGAACTGATACTGGGCATCGAAGCCGATATCCGTCGTGTGATCCGTGCCGGCACCGGTGACGCGGCCGGGATTGATCGCCGCGGCCATGCCGAAGGTACCGATCTCAAACGAGCTGCGTCCCCATTGCGGCTGGATCGCGAGGCGCCAATAGGGCGCGATTCCCCTGATCGAAGAGGTACCGCTCGCGGCGACGCCCATGGCGCTGTCGATGCCCCGGGTCAAGCTGTGGTAGCCGCCGAACTCGACATAGACGAGGCGGTTCCAGAACGCATAGGCGTTAATGCCGATGACCTGTTGCGCGAAGGCGCCTTCGATCATGGTCGACGCGGATTGGCTCGGCGCGACGCCCGAGGTGATGAAGGGCCAGCGCCAAGCCGGCGTCGAGTTCCAGAGATCGGTGACGGTCGGATTGTTGTTCACGCTGACGCCGAACACCGTCTCGCCGCCGAGCGTGGTCGGCTTCGCCCAGCGGATATCGGTATTGTCCCAAGCGAAGTTGCGCCCGACGCTGTCATAGGTCGCTTGCGAGAAGGCGCCGATTCCCAGGCTCGAATCGATGGCGCCGCCGTAGAAGATGCTGGCGGATTGGAGGCTGAAATTGTCGTTCGGCCCGACATGCGCTGTCGTCCCGTCCGGCTGGTCCTTTTGCGTGTGCGTGAAGCCGCCCTGCCACATGCTCGCGATCGCCGGCAGCTTCGAATTGCCACCCATGAAGGTGAAGGCGTTGAGCTTGAACAGCCTTCCATAGGGCGTGAGCTCGGGAAAGCCGTTATGACAGGCCGCGCATTGCTGCCCGGTCTGGCGCGCGTAGCTCGGAAGCGCTTGCGCCTCGGGCAGCCCGAGCAGCAACACGAACGCGGCAACCAAAATCCAAACGCCGCCGTGCCGGGGATCGGCATGAGTTCTCAAAAATACCATGGTTCGCACCCCCCCTGGCGTCACCACAATTCAGATCACGTAAGCTTTCACGGTCCGGCTTTGCGCGCGTTGACGCAAATCAACGTTCCCGTCGGTTTGCGGATTAGCCGCCGACGCGACGGGGCGCGCGCTCAGCTCGACCGCTTCTTCACATAGACCTTGCACCAGCCTTCCGGCTTGATCGTGCCTTCGACGACCTTGCACGACGACGGCGGCAGAAACTGCGCACAATTGTCGCAGCGTTGGTTGCCATGCGGGTGATCCTGATAGCCGACGAGCTTCTGCGGCACTTGCGCGGCATTGGCGCGCGAGGCGATCACGGTCGTGCCGAGCACCGCAGCGCCGCCGGCGACGGCAGCGTTGCGGAGCAAGGCGCGCCGTGACAGGCGCGCCGCGGGTGTCTTCTCTTCATCACGCATCGAGTCTCTCCGTTAAAAGGAAGCGAGCCGCGATCGGTTCGCTGCGAATTGTTGCGAACGCCTCGCACTTGCATTCGAGCGAACCAGCTCCTGGTGTCGCCGCGAAGCGCGCCTCGGTCGTTGCCAAGGCTGTGCACAGACGTTGCGAGATCACACGCGATTGACGAAGCGGAAGAGGCAAAAATCGAGTTGGGAAACTGGCGCTTTGCTGTGTCGAGTCGAAACGGGTGTGCTTTGACATGATGCTAATCACGATATCATGTAGCGCGACGGCATATCTCGTAACGCTACGGCACAGCATTGAGTCTGGTCAAGAGCGCGCTGCAGCGGTGAAGGCGCCGATGATCGCCCGGCAATGGTTTAGATCGGATGCATTGCCGCCATCTCGTCGCGCGTCATATCGACGCGTCCTCTCGAGAGGGGCGACCGGCGCGACGCGGTCTACGCAGTGCTACTGACGCGCCCGATCTTTTGACGTGCGTCAACCTTGAGCGCGCTTGACCGCGATACATGTTTGCGCATGACGACCTATTGGTGCGAATTCTTCGATGCGAGCGGACGCATCTTCGGCACGGAGCCGATGCGGGCCGAGAACGACGCAGCGGCGATCGCGCGGGCGAAGGTGATCTTCGCTCATGGTATCGGCAGCGGCTATACGATCCGCGACGGCGCGCGCGTCGTGCTGCGCGAATCGCGCTCGCCGGCGCAACGCTCAGCCGAGCCCGGCACCGCCGCCTGAGTCGAGCGAGAGCAGGACGGTTAACGCCTGCCGCGCAAAAATTTAATTAATGTTAGAAGGCCGTTTACAAGCATCGCGGCTTGAAGAAAGATGCCGCCCCGGCACAGACGGCGCCTTGAGCCCGTCACAAAGGTTTTCAGGGGGGTCGTCGTGGGAGAAGTCTTCCGTAATCGCTGGTGGGTGGTGTTTGCCTCGATCTGCGGCTTGCTGGTCGGGACGGGGCCGGTCAACATCTTCGCTTTCGGCGTATTCCTAAAGCCGGTGACGCAGGATCTGGGCGTCAGCCGGGAGTTCTTCTCCTCGGGCCTGATCCTGAGCTCTTTCCTCTCGGCGATCGGCCTCATTCCGCTCGGCTTTCTTATCGATCGTTACGGCGTGCGGCGGGTGATGATCCCGGGCCTCGTCCTGTGGTCGCTCGGGGTCATGGGCTATTCGCTGATCACCGCCCGGCCGGAAATGATGTATCTCGCCTTCGGTCTCGCCGGGCTCTTCGGCTGCATCGGCTCGCCGGTGCCCTATGGCGCGACCATCTCGCTCTGGTTCGACAAGTTGCGCGGCGTCGCGATCGGCGTCGCCATGGCGGGCGTCGGCCTCGGGGTCGCGCTGGTGCCGCAGCTGGCGTCGCTGCTCATCCGCACTTTCGGCTGGCGCGTGGCCTATATCGCGCTGGGCGCCGCGATCTTCCTCATCTCCTGGGTGCCGGTCGCACTCTTCCTGCGCGAGCCCTCGGACAAGGACGCGGCCAAGCACACCGACATCACGGCCGAGCGCAATCTGCCGGGCCTCACCGTCACCGAGGCGCTGACCAAGTCCTGGCGCTTCTGGGCGCTGACCATCGCCTTCTTCATCGCCATCGTCGCGATCAACGGCACGCTTACTCATATCGTCGCGCTTCTGACCGATCGCGGCATCCCGCTGCGCGAGGCCGTGGGCACGCTGTCGATCGCCGGCATCGCTCTCATCTTTGGGCGCATCGTTTCCGGCTGGTGCCTCGACCGCTTCAACGGCGTGGCAGTGGCGATCGGCTTTTTCATGATCCCGATGGCCGGTATCGCACTTCTCGCCAGCAAGGCGGGCGGGCCGGTGCCGCTTTTGGGCGCGGGGCTGTGCGGCGTCGGCGTCGGCGCCGAGGTCGATCTGATGGCGTTTTTCGTCAGCCGCTATTTCGGCCTCAAATCTTATGGCCGGATTTACGGGCTGATGTTCGCGGCCTTCACCTTCGCCAATGGCATCGGTCCCTCGATCGCAGGCTGGTCGTTCGACAAATATCATTCCTACGAGCCCGCCTTCGCGATCTTCGAAGGGCTGCTCGTCCTGACCTGCCTGCTGCTGGCGCCGCTCGGACGCTATGCCTATCCGGTGCGCGGCAAGACGCCGCTCGGCGTTCCCGTCACCGCGTAAAGCGGCGGCTCACTCGTAGCGTAGCGCTTCGATCGGGTCGAGCCGCGCCGCCTTGCGCGCCGGGTAGAAGCCGAAGAAGATTCCGACCGCGGCCGAGAAGACGAAGCCGCCGACGATCGCCATCGCCGAGAGCCGGGTCGGCCAGCTCGAGACGAGCGAGATCAGGGTCGACGCGGCAATGCCCACGGCGATGCCGGCCGCACCGCCGCTCAAGCTCAAGAACACGGCTTCGGCCAGGAATTGCAGCAGCACCTGCAAGCGGCGGGCGCCGATCGCCATGCGCAGCCCGATCTCGCGCGTGCGTTCGGTCACCGAGACGAGCAGGATGTTCATGATGCCGATGCCGCCGACCAGGAGCGAGATCGAGGCGACGGTCGCGAGCAGCAGCGCCATGATGCGGCTGCTGCCCTCGGCGGCGCTCGCGATCTGGCTGAGATTGCGGACGCTGAAATCCTGGGTGTCGCCCGGGCGGATGTTGTGGCGACGGAGCAGGGTCTGCGTCACCTGGGTGATCGCGGTCTGAACCAGCTCGGGGCTCGCCGCCTGGACATAGATCTGATTGACGTAGCCGGTGAGGCGCGGCGTCAGCCCGTAGGGGTTAGGCGGTGGGGGATAGGCAGCCGTGATCGCGGATTCTTGTTGCGTCGGGGCCGCAACGCCGAGGACGCGCCGCTCGGCAGTGGTGAACGGAACCATCAGCAGATCGTCCTGATCCTGGCCGAAGGGCGTCTGACCCTTGGCGGCGAGGACGCCGACGACGCGCAACGGCACGCCCTTGACGAGGAGCGTCGCGCCGACCGGATTCTGATCTTGGCCGAAGAGCTGGGTGGCGACGGTCTGGCCGATGAGGCAGATCATCGCGCCGCTGGCGTCATCCTCTTCCGTGAAGGGACGGCCCGCGGCGATTTGCCAATTGGCGGTGTCGAGGTAGGCGGGCGTCACGCCCTGGATATTCGTCGTCCAGTTCTGATTGGCGAACTGCACCTGGCCGAGCTGACGGATGAGATAGCTCACCTGCGCGACCGCCCGATCCTCGCGCTTGATCGCCAGCGCGTCGGCGACCGTGATGGTCGAGGCGCTGCCGAAGCCGGCGCGCACGCCGTTCGCTGTCACCGCGCCCGGCACCACCACCACCATATTCGTGCCGAGGCTCTGCAGTTGCTTTTGCACCGCGTCGTTGGCGCCCTGGCCGACCGCGACCATGGCGATGAGCGCGGCAACGCCGATGAAGACGCCGAGCATGGTCAAGGCCGAGCGCAGCTTGTTGCGGCCGATCGCCTGCGCCGCGGCGCCAAGGACCATCAGCCCGAAGCCGAGGGCGCTGGCGGGGCCGGCGGCGGCCGGCGATGCGTGCGAGGACGGGGCGGTGGTGCGCGTTTCGCGCCGCGCCGGCGGTTTGGGATTGGGCGCATCCGATAGGATCTTGCCGTCGCGCATGGTGACGATGCGGTCGGCATAGGCGGCGATGTCGGCCTCATGGGTGACGATGATCACGGTGACGCCGCGCGCGCGGTTGAGCTCGACCAGGGTTGCCATGATCTCGTGCGAGGTCTTGGTATCGAGATTGCCGGTCGGCTCATCGGCCATCAGGATGCTCGGGCCGTTGATGAGCGCGCGCGCGATGGCGACGCGCTGTTGCTGGCCGCCCGAGAGCTGCGACGGCGTGCTCTCCGCGCGTTCGCCGAGGCCGATGAGCTGCAAGGCCTCGCGCGCGCGGGCGAGGCGCGCAGCGCGCCGCGGCGGGCCCGAAGCGGCGTAGAAAAGCGGCAGCGCCGTGTTCTCGAGCGCGCTGGTGCGCGCCAGCAGATTGAAATTCTGGAACACGAAGCCGATGCGCTCGCTGCGGATGGAGGCAAGCGCCGGCTCGTCGAGTCCGGCGACGTCGACGCCCTCGAAGAGATATTGGCCGCTGGTCGGACGGTCGAGACAGCCAAGCACGTTCATCAGCGTCGATTTTCCCGAGCCCGAGGAGCCCATGATCGCGACGAACTCGCCGCGCTGCACGACCAGACTGACGCCGTCGAGCGCACGCACCTCGCTATCGCCCAAGCGATAGTGCCGCGTCACGTCGCGGATCTCGATTACGCTGTCGGCGGGCGGCATGGAGCCCGTCTAAAAGAAGCCGAAGAGCCGCGGGCGCGAGCGCGATGCGGCGTGATCGCGCTGCTCGCCGGTGATGACGCGGTCGCCTTCCTTGAGTGCGCCGCCGAGGATTTCGGTATGCGCGTCGTCATCGAGTCCGGTCTTGACCGGAACGGCGACCGCCTCGCCGTCGCGCAACGCCCAGACCCGCGGGCCCGAGGCCGCGCCGCTCAAGCCGGTCGGCGAGAAGCGCAAGGCCTGGTCGGGCACGCGCAAGACGTTGTCGCGCTCTTCGGTCACGATCCGCATCGTCGCGGTCATGCCGGGCTTCAGGTCGAGATCGTGATTGTCGACGCCGACCACCGCGTCATAAGTGACGACGTTCTGGACGCTTTGCGGCGCTTGGCGAACCTGGGTGACGGTGCCGGTGAAATCGCGGCTGGGGAAGGCCTCGACCGTGAAGATGGCCTTGTCGCCTTCTTTGATCCCGCCGATGTCGCTCTCGCTGACATTGGTGTCGACTTGCATCTTGGTGAGGTCGGTGGCGATGAGGAACAAGGTCGGGGTCTGGAAGCTTGCCGCCACGGTCTGGCCGATGGTGACGTTGCGCGAGACCACGGTCCCGTCCACCGGCGAGACGATCCGCGTATAGCCGAGATTGACCTGCGTGGCCTCGAGCGCGGCTTGGCGCTGGGCGTACGTAGCCTTTTCGAGCTCGATCTGCGCCAGCGCCTGGTCATAGGCGTTCTTGGCGTTGTCGGCGTTGTCGCGCGAGGCGGAATCGAGCTTCACCAGCCGTGCGAGGCGCTCATAGCTGAGCTTTGCGTAGGCAAGGCCGGCTTCGTCCTTGGCGAGCTGGGCCTGCGCCGTGAGCAAATTTGCCTTGGCCTGATCGACCGCGGTCTGATAGGGGCGGGGATCGATCGTCGCGCAGACCTGTCCCTTGACCACCTTGGTGTTGTAATCGCAGGTGATGTCCTGGATCACGCCCGAGACATAAGAGCCGACGATGATCGTCAGCACCGGGTTGACCGTGCCGGTCGCGGTCACGGTGCGCGCGATGCCGCCGCGGCCGACCGGCACGCTGACATAGCGCGGCGGCGCCGGGCTGCGCGTCGCCCAATAGACAACGCCGCCGAGGATGAGCAATCCCGCGAGCGCGATCCAGAGCAGGCGTCGGACCTTCGCGCGCGACGGCGCTGCGGCCGGCGACTTCGCCGAGGAAGATGCGCGCGCGCCGCTTTCCGCGTGGCTTGCCATGGCTGACTGGATGCTCGCCTCTCGCGCCCGGGCGCGGCGAACCACTCGCCGCCCATCGGGCCAAGCTCGACTATGGAGAGCAGGAAGACGGGGAGCTTTGATTTAGCTCAAGTCGTCACGGCGCTGCGCCGGGTTCGGCGCCCGTCCCGCCCGCCGCCGCCGCCGGCGCCAGATGCGCCGAGAGCTGCTCGAGCACATTCATCAGCCGCACGATCTCCTGCTCGCGCAGCATGTCGATCTTCTGATGCAGGAGCTCGATCTCGAGCTCGGCCTTGACGTTGACCTGGTAGTCGTGCTCGGCGTGGCGGTGATCGATCTCGTATTGCCGGTTCTGGCTCATCATGATGACGGGCGCGGTATAGGCGGCCTGGAAGGAGAGGATGAGGTTCAACAGGATGAACGGGTAGGGGTCCCAGTGATAGACCAGCGCCACGACGTTGAGCGCGATCCAGATGGCGAGAATGATGCTCTGCACGATGATGAACCGCCAAGAGCCCACCGTGGCCGCGACCTTATCGGCGAAGCGCTGGCCGAAGCTCAAATGTGCGCGCGCGCGGCGCTCGGCGGGCCGCATATGGCGCAGCTCGCTCAAGCGCTTGTAATCCTCGGGGGTCAGATGAACCTTGTTGATATGCTCGACCATGGCGCTCCTCATCCTCGCGACGGGGGAAAGCCCGGGCGCGGGACCGCGGGCGGTCCAGCCGCCGAGGCGGGACCGATGCGCGCCCGATCGCGGCGGCGCTACATCTCGATGACGATATAATCCTTGTCGGTCGTGACGGGGAAGGTCTCGGCGACGTAAGGCCCCTTGGCGAGGGCGGCGCCGTTCTCGATCGCGACCGGGTATTCACGCAGCTTGACCGTTTTCGGATCGCACCACGCCTCGCCGGTGCGGATATCGAACTGCCAGCCATGCCAGGGACATCGCAGCATGGGGTGGTCGTGCTCCAGGCGATAGACGCCCGGCTCGGCGGCGATCGCCGGCTGCACGATCTTTCCCGCACAGAGCGACGCGCCCTCATGCGGGCAGCGGTTGAAGAAGGCGAAATAGTCGCCCGCGACATTGAAGAGCGCGATCTCGCGCCCCTTCACCGTCACGAGCTTGCTCTGGCCGGGCGCGATCTCGCCTTGGACCGCGACGATGTGGCGGCTCATCGTCAGGGAAGCCCGTAGAGCTTCGCCGCGTTGTCACGATAAAGCTGGCGCTTTTGCGCCTCGGTGAGCTTCACCTTGAAGACCGTGTGCGGGTCATCGAAATCCCAATGCGGATAATCGGTCGAGAACAGCAGCCGGTCCCAGCCGATCCAATCGAAGAGATCGATCAGATGCTCGGGCACCTCCGGCTCCTCGATCGGCTGGGTCGTGTACCAGATATGCTCGCGGATATATTCCGATGGCGGGCGCTTCAGATGCGGGACCTCGTCGCGCATCTTCGCCCAGTGCCGGTCGAGCCGCCAGCAAAGCGCCGGGACCCAGGCGAAGCCGCCCTCGATCAGCACCACCTTCAATTTGGGGAAGTGCTCGAACACGCCCTCGACGACGAGGCTCGTCACCAGCCCCTGCATCGATTGAACGTTGTTGTGATGGTCCTCGATATAAAAGGACGGCGTGCCCGATGCGGTCGATGCGTGGCCGTTGACGCCCGAGACATGAAGCCCGATCGGCAGACCCGCTTCCTCGGCAGCGCGATAGATCGGCCAATAGCGGCGGCGGCCCAAAGGCTCGTCGGAGCGCGGCGGCATCGAGACCTGGATGAAATCGGGATTGCCGGCATGGCGCTCGATCTCTTTGATCGCGGCCTCGGGCCATTCCTGCGTCACCGCGATCGAGCCCTTGAGGCGCTTATCCTGTCCCGTCCAGGTCGCGAGCTGCCATTCGTTGAGCGCCGCGGACAAGGCCGCGCCGAATTCGAGATTGCGCTGCGAATTGCCGTTGGGCCGAAGCGGCTGCAACACGCCGAAATCGACGCCGTTGGGATCGAGATGCTGCTGCTGCATGAAGGGCAGATGCGAGCCCGGCAGCCCGCCATTGGGCGGCCAGGCGTCGGCGCGCGACACGGCCGGATACATGCGCGGATGGGAGAGCGTCTTCGACAAGCCCTGGCGCACGAACTCGCCATAGGTGACGATGTGGCGCTGCCAGCGCTTCGCGAGCCAGGGGTTGAGATCGCTCAGCGAGCTCATGGTCGGATGGATGTCGCAATCGATGACGTGCAAGGCGGTTTCCTTGCGCGAAGTCTTGCGCGCCAATACTTCGGTGGTCACGACACGCGCTCCTTATTGCTGTCCGCCGCCACGGCTTCGGCGAGGCGCGGATAGGTCTCCAAGGGATTGTCGATCATGATGCGGCGCCAGAGAGAGCGCGGCAATTCGGGCGGCAGCACGGCCTCGCCCTCGAACTGCCAATGCGGATAATCGGTCGAGAACAGCAGCAGCCGGTCCGACCCCATCTGCTCGAGCACGCGCTCGAGCTGGCCGGGATGAGGCGGCGCGTCGATCGGCTGAAGCGTGAACCGGACGTGGTCGCGCACCACTTGGGAAGGCGGGCGGTCGACCCAGGGGATCTCCATGCGCACGCCGCGCCAGGTCTTGTCGAAGCGCCAGAAGCAGGCGGGGAGCCAGGTGAACCCTGACTCGATGAAGACGGCTTTGAGCTTGGGGAATTTGACAAAGACACCCTCGGCGATGAGGCTCAACAGCGCGCTCTCGCAAGCGCCGCCATAGCTCACATAGTCTTCCAGGTAATAAGACGGCCAGCCGCCCGGCGTCGGCGCGTGGCGGTAATTGCTGCCGGCATGGATGCCGATCGGAAGGCCGTGGCGCTCGGCGGCGCGATAGATCGGCCAATAATGGCGCCGCCCCAAGGGCATCTCGTCGCCCGCCAGCATCAGCACCTGGACGAAGCGCGGATCGCCGGCGCGGCGCTCGATCTCTTCGACGGCGAGCTCGGGATTTTGCGTCGGCACCACGATCGAGGCGCGAAAGCGCGGCTCGGGGTCGAGCCATTCGGCGACCAGCCAATCATTGATCGCGCGGCAGAAGGCGGCGCCCATATCCTCGCCGTGGAAGATCTGCGCCGCGTGAAGACAATTGAGGATCGCATAGCGCGTGCCGAAGCCGTCGAGCGCCTGGCGGCGCATCAGTGCGATATCGCTGCCGGGCGGGCCTTGGCGCGGGCGCCAATCGGTGCGGCCGGTGAGTGGCCCGCCGGCAGGATAAGAGGTGATGTCGAGATTGAGCCGGTCGATGCCGCGGCTCAGAATCGCGTCGCGCCAATATTCATCGAAATAAGGCAGCAGCGCCTTGGTCGCGGGAACCGCGGGATGAACGTCGCAGTCGATGGCGTCTTGCGTCGGCTGAGTCATGGCGTAATCGGTATGGGTCGCCCGTGATGAACCGAGCCGCATCGCGCGTTGCTGGCGTACGACCGGCCTTGCGCCGCCGATTCTGGCGTCGTCCCGCGCACAACGCAAGCATGGGCAAATGCTCCCACCCGTCTCGCGGCGCCGCGTGATCCGTGCCATGCTGCGGCGCCGCAGGCTAGTGTCCCGATTCCGAAATTCGCCCCATCTCGATATCGGCTCCGGGCGAATTTCGGCATCGAAAGGACACGAGCAACTTATTGCATCCTAGTGTCGTTCTAGTTTAGAAGTTCGGCAGGTGCCGATTTCTCCGATGGTGGGAACTTAGAAAA
>JBJKPV010000065.1:0-6306 GCA_046706015.1 Allostellaceae bacterium
GTGGTCTTGCCCGCGCCGTTGGGGCCGATGACCGCGCGCAACTCGCCCTGCTCGACCTTCATCGAGACGCCGTTGACGGCGACGAGGCTGCCGAAGACGCGCGAGACGTCTTGGACTTCGAGCAAGCTCATGGCGCGGCCCTGCGCTTGATGATGCCGAGCACGCCGCGCGGGAAGAACAGCACCACGAGGACGAAGAAGAGCCCGATGAAGGACATCCAGTTCTCGGTCTGGCTCGAGATGTAATCCTGCAACACGACGAAGAACGCCGCGCCGAAGAGCGGCCCCCAGAAGGAGCGCATGCCGCCCAGCACCGCCATGACCACGAAATCGCCGGACTGGTCCCAGCGCAGATCGTGCGGGTCGGCGAAATTGTTCAAGAGCGCGTAGAGCGCGCCGGCGAGGCTGACGAAAACGCAGGAGACCAGCCAGGAGAGCCAGATGTGCTGGTCGACGGGAATGCCGAGGAAGCGTGCGCGGCGCTCGTTCTCGCGGATCGCCAAGAGCGTGCGGCCGAAGGGCGAGCGCAAGAGCCCGGCCATGATGGCGACGGCGATCGCGAAGCAGGCGAGCACGAAGTAATAGAGCGCCTTGTCGCTGTGCAAGATGTCGAGCGTCGCGAAGCCGAGCTTGATCGGCACCGCGTGCCAGCCGGAGAGCCCGTCATCGCCGCCGGTGACGTTGTTCCAGCGATAGGCGATGAAATAGAAGACCTGGCCGAAGGCGATCGTCACCATGGCGAAATAGACGCCGCGCAGCCGCACGATCAATCCGCCGATGATCGCCGCCGCGAGCGCGCCGACGAGCACGCCGACCGCCATGCCGACCAAAGTGTCGGGCACCAGATATTTGATGGTGAGCCCGACGCCATAGGCGCCGAGGCCGAAATAGGCGGCGTGGCCGAAGGAGAGCACGCCGGTGAATCCCAAGAGGAAGTTAAGCGACATGGCGGCAAGCGCGAGGATGACGACGCGGGTGCCGAGCGAGGTATAGCCGCCGACCCAATTGAGCCAATAAGGCATCGTCACCAGCAGCAGCCAGACCAGCGCGTCGGCGGTGCGCTTGTTGATCGCGTACACTAGAAGCGGCCCTCCTCGCCGAAAAGGCCGCGCGGCCGGACCAAGAGGACGAGGCCCATCATGACGTAGATCACCGCCTCGGACGCCGAGGGAAAGAACACGCCGGTGAGGCCCGAGGCGACGCCGATCAAAAGCCCGCCGATCAAGGTGCCGCGCAGGCTGCCGAGGCCACCGATGATGATCGCGACGAAGCTCGGCATGATCAGCGTGCTGCCGATGGTCGGCTGCAGCCCGAGCATGCCGGCCGCCAGCACCCCGGCGAGGCCGGCGAGATAGATCCCGATGCCGAAATTGAGATTGCGCAGAATGCGCACAGTGACGCCGAGCACCGAGACGGTCTCGAGATCGCCCGTGCCGGCGCGGATGCGCACGCCGAGGCGGCTGCGGTTCAAGAGGAGGAAAAGCCCGCCGACCGCGACCAGGACGAGAACCACCATGAAGAGGCGGTATCCGGTGAGGAAGAAGAACTGCTCGCTGAGCGGGCTTGCGAGCCAGTCGGGCACGGCGAAAGGCAGGGTCTGCGGGCCCCAGATATAGCGCGTGCCGTCCTCGATCATGAAGGCGAGGCCGAAGGTCAGCAGCAGGCCGTAGAGCGGATCGCGGCCATAGAGCCGGCGAATGAGCACGCGCTCGATCGCAAGGCCGATCAGCGCGGTCAGGACCGGCGCCACCAGCAGCGCCCCCCAGAAGCCGATGAAGGGGATCAGGGTGAAGGCGAGATAGGCGCCGATGGCGAGAAAGCCGCCATGGGCGAAATTGATCACGCCCGAGAGGTTCAAGATCAGCGACAGGCCCAGCGCCATGAGCGCGTAGAAGGCGCCGATGATGAGCCCGTTGAAGACGTTGTAGAGAATCAGCTGCGTCATAAGGCTATCGCGCTCATCGCGCGTTTTCTTCTTCTACGCGAAAGCCGGCCGCCGCGCCAGCGGCTCGACCCGAGGCCGAGCCGCGAGCGCGACATCCGATACTTTCCAAGCGGTCAAGAGAGCGAACCGGCTGCGGCCTCGCTGCCTAGTGGAGTGGATTTGACATTCGCTACCCTGGTTGGCGCGAATACCGAAAGCGCATGTCAAATCCAAAACTCCACTAGAATCCTATAGTTATTAGTGGTCCTTTGATTCCAACATTCGCAAAAATGCCTGGCGCAGGCGGGATGCGAATGTTGGAATCGGACCACTAGGCCGGCCACTTCATCTTGCAGCCGGTCTCCGCGACCGGGAGCGCGGCCTCGACGCCCTTGACCAGCTTGTCGACATGGAAGAGATCCTCGGGCACGGGCCCCTTCTCCACCGCGTGGCCGACATAGAGCGTCGGCATGAGCTGATTGTCGCCCTTGCGATAGAAGGGATCGTTGGGCATCAGCGCGACCTCGGGCGGCAGCTTGAAGTCCTGGAGGAACTTGGCGAGCTTCTCCGTCTCGAGCGATTTGGTGCCGTTGGCGGCGAGCGCGCAGGTCCAGGTCGCGACATAGCCGAACCAATGCCGCGCGGTCGGAACCTTGCCGCCGGTCTTCTTCTTGATCGCGGCGACGAACTCGGCGACATGCGGCACGCCCGGCTGATTCCAATACCATTCGAACACCCAGGTGCCGATGCGCGCATTGGGCGGCAGGCCCTCGAGCACCTCGAGCTCCTGCTGCGCGCCCGCGATGTGGAACTTCTTCTGCAGGCCGAACTGAACGGCCTGCTTCAACGCGTTGACCGCGTCCTGGCCGGCCTGGAGGAAGATGATGACGTCGGGCTTCGCCGCCTCGGCCTTGATGAGGAAGGACGAGTAATCCGTGGCGCCGAGCGGCGTCAGCGAGGCGCCGACCTCGGTGCCGCCGAACTTCTTCAGGCTCGCCTCGAAGCCCTGTTGCAAGGTGTGGCCGAAGGCATAGTCGGGGGTGAGGAAGTACCAGCGCTTGCCGTATTTCTCGAACAGGATCTGCGACACCGAATTGGTTTCCATCCGGGTGGTGTTGCAGACGCGAAAGACGTTCCAGTGGCAATCCGTGCCGGTGACCGAATCGGTATGGCCGCCGGTAACGATGAGAAGCTTGTTCAGCTGATTGGCGACATCGCCGATGGCGATCGCCATCGCCGAATTGACGTTGCCGAGGAGGAAATCCACCTTGTCGCGCTCGATCAGCTTATGCGCCTTCTGCACCGCGGTGCCGGTATCGGTGCTGGTCGAATCCTCGGACAGCAGCGCGACCTGGCGCCCCAGAATGCCGCCCTTGGCGTTGATCTCCGCGACCGCCAGCTCGCAGCCGATTTGCTCGTTCTTGCCGAGTTCGGCATAGGTGCCGGTGAAGGTGTCATCGAGGCCGATCTTGATTTCGTCCGCGGCGCGCGCGCTCCAGACGAAGGGCGCCGCGATCTGCGCCACCCCCGCCGCGGCGGTCGCTTTGAGGATGGTGCGACGCCCGACAAGGCGAGTAATTTTCGGGTGGGTCATGAGTGAACTTCCTCCGCTGATCGTTTGATTGCGCTGATCTTTCGCCCGCGCGCCACCCCTGCCCGGTACGTGCGACCGGGCTTGCCGGGTGACGGCGCGAGCATAGGCTGTAACGGGCCTGCAATCTAGAAGTGTCTTGCGCTTGGCGCCCGTCACCGCCCGTCGGCGGGCCACGAGCGGCAATCCGCCGCAGCGTGATGCGCGGTATCGCGGGCTTAAGCCGTCCGCACCGCGCGGCGACGGATCGACAGCTCGACCGCCAGCAGCGCTGCCGCCAGCGCCCCGCCGAGCAGGTCGGTCATCGGTCCCCAGGTCGCGGCACCGGCCCGCACGAGGAGAAGGAACCCGGCGTGGAAGAACAGCACGCGCCGGTCCCAAGGCAGCGGGCGGAAGAGATAGCCGACGAAGCCCGCCGAGATCAGCCAGACCCCGATCAGCGCGGTGACGATCGCCTGCGCGATCTGAAGCGGATCGCCCTTGAGCAGAAGGCTCGGCGCGAAGACGAAGAGGAACGGCACGATATAGGCGGTCCAGCCGAAGCGCATGGCGGTATAGCCCGTGAGCATCGGCGGCGATCCGGCGAGGTTCGCCGCGAAAAAGGCGGCGATCGCCACCGGCGGCGTCACCATCGACATCATGCCGAGATAGAAGATGAACATATGCGCGGCGAGCGGCTGCACCCCCACTTGCACCAGCGAGGGCGCGACAGCGACCGCGAGCAGGACATAGACCCCGATCGGCGGCATGCCCATGCCGAGAATGATGCAGATGATCGCAGCGACGGCGAGCAGCACCAGCGTGTTGCCGGAGCCGACCTCGACCAGCGCCATGGTCAGCGCGAAGCCGAGGCCCGAGAGGTTCAGGACGCCCATGATGAAGCCGGCGGCGGCGACGATCATGACGACCCCGACCACGCCCGACGAGGTGTCGACGATCGCGCCCCAGAGATCGGCGAGCTTCAACTTGTGGCCCTTGTAGCCAACCGTGAAGCCCAGCGCGATCACCGCTCCCGCGGCGTAGAGCGCCGCCGTCTCCGGCTGCATGTTGTAGGTGAAGAGCGCGATCACCAGCACGATGAAGGGCAGCGCGAAGATCCAGCCGGTCTTCAAGACCGGCCAGAATTTCGGGATCATGTCCTCGGCGACGCGCGCGAAGCCGCCCTTCGCCGCTTCGAGATCGGCGAAGAAGAACAGAGCGGCGTAATAAAGAAACGCCGGCACGATCGCCGCGATCGCCACTTCGCGATAGGGCATCGACAGGATGTCCGCCATCAGAAAGGCGACCGCGCCCATCACCGGCGGCACCAGCGCGCCGCCGGTGGACGCCACCGCCTCGATCGCCGCGGCGACATGGGCCGGATAGCCGGCGCGCCGCATCAGCGGGATCGTCACCACGCCGGTCGCCATGATGTTGGACGACGCGATGCCCGAGATGGTGCCGAACAGCCCCGAGGCGGTGATCGCCACCTTGGCCGAGCCGCCGCGGTAGCGCCCCATCGCGGCGATCGCGAAATCGTTGAAGAAGTTCGAGCCGTGCGAGCGCAGCAACAACTGCCCGAAGAAGATGAACGCGATCACCACGGTGACGCCGATGCTGAGGGCCGGGCCGAGCAGCGCCGAGGTGTCGAGCGAGAGGTAGATGAAGAGCTTGTCGGCATCGATCTGGCGGGTCTGGAGGATGCCGGGTCCCCATTGGCCGACCAGCGCATAGACGACGAACACGGCGAGCACGATGACCAGCGTGTTGCCGACCGAGCGGCGCAAGCCCTCGATGCAGAGCGCGAACAGAATGACCGCGACCACCAGCTCGTCGAGCGGCTTGTAGATCATCCGGTCGGTCATGCCCGGATAGTTGACGGCGACATAGGCGGCCGTCGCGAGCCCGACCACGGCCGCGAGCGCGTCATACCACGGGAGCTTGGTCCGCTTGGCGCCGCGCCGCGCCGGGAACTGCAAGTAGATGATGCCGAGCGCGAGCCCGAGCATGCCGGCCAGGAACTGCTCGTTGTAGAGTACGAGCCCGACCGGCCGGAACAGGTCGAGCGACCAGGCGATCGAGATCAAGGTCATCGCGGCGGCGAGCGTGACGCGGCTCACCCGCACGAAACGGCTCGCCTCCGGAGCGACTTCGACGGCCTCTTCGAGCTCAGGCATGGACGGCTCCCCGTGGGCCGACCGCTGGCGCGGCCGGATCAGCGCTTACTTCGCGTCGTGCCAGATGCCGATCTGCTTGTAGTAGGCGATCGCGCCGGGATGATAGCGCAGCGTGCCGGACGGCTTCGCCATGTTCTCCGGATGGAACGCGGCGAAGGAGGCGTGCGCCTTGATCAGCTCGTCGCGATGGTCGTGTACCGCCTTCACCACGGTTTCGACCACGCTGGCGGGTACCCGGTCGGAGGTCGAAATGACGATGTCGAAGGCGAGCACCCGCGTCGGAGCCATGATGCCCACGGCGCGCGGGCCGGGCTTCACCGTCGCGATGAAGAAGTTGGGATCGACCGATTTGACGGCGGCGAGCGCGGCCGGACCCTCGGCGACCGAGAGAAACTTCAGTCCGCCGACGGCGCTGTCCGCCTCGCGCACCATCGGCGCTTCGACCGCGACGACCGTGCCGTCATTCTTGCCTTCCTTGAAGTCCTCGACCGAGCGGACAAGGCCGGGCACCGGCACGCCGACGACGTCTTTCATCGTCAGATGCGCGGTCGCAAGCAATGCATCGAGATAGTTCCGGCTCGAGGGAAACGCGTTCCAGCCCGACGGCAGGCGCTTACCCTTCAGATCGGCATAAGT
>JBJKPV010000066.1:0-3968 GCA_046706015.1 Allostellaceae bacterium
TAAACGAGACTTCGCGCGACGGAGCCGCGCTGTGCGCGGATGCTGCGCTATGCGGTTTGGATTTCGCTTCGCACAACGGCTCGGCGCCAAAATCGCGCCTCGCCTGTGCTACGGGATCGCGATTTTGCTTCGCACGAAGCCGGTCCGCCGAATTCGCGGACCGGCCGTGCTACGTCTTCTTCGGTTGTGCTTCGCGCGATGGCTCGGTGCTGAGATCGCACCTCGCCTGCCCTACGCCGTGAGCCCTCTCGCCAGAACCGAGGACACCCGCTTGGCGAAGGCGTTCGGGTCGGGCAGCGTCTCGCCTTCGAGGATCCGCGCCTGGTCCAAGAGGATCCAGGCAAAATCGGCGAGCGCGTCGGCCGCGCCGTCCTTACCGGCGAGCGCGACCAGCTTGCCGATCAGCGCGTGCTTGGGATTGATCTCGAGGATGCGCTTTGAGTCGGTCGTTGACTGGCGATGCTGGCGCAACAGCCGCTCCAAATGCATGTCCATGTCGTGCTCGTCGGCGACAAGACAGACGGCGCTGTCGGTCAGGCGCTTCGAGGCGCGAACATCCTTGACCGCGGTGCCGAGCGAGAGCTTCAGCACGGCGATGAGCGCCGCCACGTCATTCTCCGGCTTCTCGGCGGCATCGTCCTTCTTCTCTTCGGCCGCGATCTGGTCGAGATCGGCGGCGCCGCGCGTCACCGATTTGAACTCCTTTTTCTTGTATTCGCCGACGCCCGGCATCCAGAACTCGTCGACCGGGTCGGTCAGGAGCAGCACCTCGATGCCGCGCGCGCGAAAACCCTCGATCTGCGGACTCTTCGCCACCGCTTCGATGCTGTCGCCCGCGATCGTGTAGATCGCCTCCTGGCCCGGTTTCATCCGCGCGACGTAATCGTCGAGCGAGACGAGGCCGTCGCCGGCGGTCGAACGGAATCGCGCCAGCTCCAAGAGCGCGTCGCGGTTCTCGCGGTCCTCGTAGATGCCCTCCTTCAGCACCGCGCCGAAATTCTCCCAGAATTTCGCGTATTCCTCCGGCTCGTCCTTGGCCTTCTTGACGAGCTCGCCGAGCACGCGCTTGACGATCTGGCCGCGCATCCGCGCCAGCATCGGGTTGTTCTGCAGCATCTCGCGGCTGACATTGAGCGGCAGATCCTCGCTGTCGACGATGCCGCGCAGGAAGCGCAGATAGGGCGGCAACAGCTCCTGCGCATCGTCGGTGATGAAGACGCGGCGGACGTAGAGCTTCACCTGGTGCTTGCGCACCGGATCGAAGAGATCGAAGGGTTTGCTGCCGGGCACGAACAGCAGGGTCGTGTATTCGAGAACGCCTTCCGCCTTGTTGTGGAGCGTGAGCCAGGGCTCGTCGAAGGCATGCGCAACGTGGTGATAGAATTCCTTGTATTGCTCTGGCGTGATCTCCGATCGCGGCCGCATCCACAGGGCCGAGGCGGCGTTGAGCGTCTCCTCCTTGCCGGCGTGATCGAGCACGATCGGCAGGGCGATATGGTCGGAATATTTCTTGACGATTTCGCGGATGCGCTCGGGCTCGGCGTATTCAGCATCCGCTTCGTTGAGGTGGAGGGTGATGGTGGTGCCGCGCTTCTCGCGCGGCGCCTCCTCGATCGAGAACTGGCCCTTGCCATCCGAGACCCAGCGATGCGCGATCGCCTCGCCGGCCTTTTTCGAGACCACCTCGACCTCGCTCGCGACCATGAAGGCGGAATAGAAGCCGACCCCGAACTGGCCGATCAGCGCCATGTCCTGCTTGCTGTCGCCCGAGAGCTGCTTGACGAAGGCGGCGGTGCCAGAGCGGGCGATGGTGCCGAGATTGTCGATCATCTCCTGGCGGCTCATGCCGATGCCGCTATCGGCGATCACCAGGGTCCGCTTCTTCGCGTCGGGCTCGATCACGACGCGGTAGGTGGCGTCCCCGCCCAGCAGCGCCGGCTCGGTCAAGGCCATGTAGCGCAGCCGGTCGCAGGCATCCGATGCGTTCGAGATGAGCTCGCGCAGGAAGATCTCCTTCTCGCTGTAGAGCGAATGCGCGACAATCTCCAAAAGGCGGCTGACTTCCGCCTGAAATTCCCGTTTCTCGGTCGTCATGACTCCCCCGTCCCAGCAACGTTCCGAGATATGTGACCCCGCGCCCTTTCCTGCAAGGTCCGGATAACCGCGCGCGTGCTAGAACGTGTTCCGATCAGATTGAATCGGACCACGCTCTCGATTCATTGGTCTTGTCGCGTTTTCTGCGCCGAACCGGCCTCCACTTCGGCGGAAAACGCTCTAGGATTGGGCGAATGAGCTACGTACAGCGCGTCCTCCAGCCCGGCGAGACCGTGATTTATGCCACCCGGCTCCACTGGCTGGTCTATGTCCGGCCGGTCCTGCTGCTGGTCCTGGCGGTGGTGCTGGCCGTCGTCGCGGATATCCGCTCCGATTGGCCGCTGCCTTTCCTCGTGGCTGCGGCCGTCCTCCTGGCGCTCGCGATCCTCGATGGGATCGCGGCGGCGCTGCGCCGCATCACCACCGAGTTCGCCGTGACCGATCACCGCATCATCTATAAGCGGGGGATTATCGGCCGCTATTCGATCGAGATGGCCCGCGCCAAGGTCGAGAGTGTCGATGTGCAGCAGAGCCTCGCCGGTCGCGCCTTCAACTATGGGACGATCATCGTGCGCGGCACGGGCGGCGGGCTGGAGCCGATCCGGAACGTCGAAAGTCCGTTGCGGCTCCGCAGCGCCATCCTCGCTCAGTAGCAGCCCGCGGCCGATTGCCCGACCGAGGCGCCGACCGCCGCGCCGCTCAGGATGCCGACGACCGTCGCCGCCGCATTACCCGAGCCGCGGCCGAATTGCGAGCCGATGATGCCGCCGGTCGCGGCGCCGATCAGCCCACCCGCGACGGCGCCGTTGCTGCAGGCGACCGCACGGCTCGCGACCACTCGCGGCGCGTAATAGGCCGCGGGCGGCGGGGGCGGCGCGTAAGCCGGCGACGGCGCATAAACCGGCGCGGCATAGACGGGAGCGGGGGCCACCATCACCACGCGGCGCCCATCGTTGCGATCGCCGCGCCAATCGTCGCGATCAACATGCCGGTCGCGGTCGCCTTGCCATTGGGCCTGGTGCGACTCGTCGCGGCCATGGCCCCAACCATCGGCCAAAGCCGGGCTCGCGGCCAGCGGAGCGGCCAGAATGGCGGCGATCAGTGCGATCGCGGCCTTGCGTGATGTCGAAGAGCCAGTCGAGAAGCGGGTCATTGCGGACCTCCTTTGGGTCTCAAAAAGCGCCTTACACAGCGCTATACGCGGGCTCCCGCCGGTGTGGTCCTTTCCGTCAGATGAATTCCCTGTAATCCGCGCCGTGCTTCCGTTTGGGTCAGCACCCTTGCCTTTCCGCCCGGGAGACCCGATGCTCTAGGCCATGGGCGCTTTCACCCCGGTACCCCGGGTTCTGGCTGTCCTCGGGCCGACCAATACCGGCAAGACCCATCTCGCCATCGAGCGCATGCTCGGCCATCGCACGGGCATGATCGGGTTCCCGCTCCGACTTCTGGCGCGCGAGAATTACGACCGCGTCGTTGCGCTCAAAGGCCGCCGCGCGGTCGCGCTCATCACCGGCGAAGAAAAGATCGTCCCGCCCAACCCGTCTTATTTCGTCTGCACCGTCGAATCGATGCCGCTCGACCGCGCGGTCGATTTCCTCGCGGTGGACGAGATCCAGCTGTGCGGCGATCCCGAACGCGGCCACGTCTTCACCGACCGGTTGCTCCATGCGCGCGGGGCTGAGGAGACGATGTTCCTCGGCGCCGACACGATCCGGCCGCTGATGCGCCGCTTGGTGCCGGAGGCCGAATATATCAGCCGGCCGCGCTTCTCGACCCTCGCCTATTCCGGCCCGAAGAAGATCACGCGCCTGCCGCCGCGCAGCGCCGCATCAGTTCGCCCAGCGCGAAGACATCGGCCACGGCGAAAGCAACCA
>JBJKPV010000067.1:0-3394 GCA_046706015.1 Allostellaceae bacterium
TGCAGATCTCGGGCCTCGCCTTCGGCCTGTCGCTGATGCTGGTGGGGCTGGCGCAGGGCAATGTCCTGCTCCTGCTGCTCCTCACGGCGGCGATCTGCATGGTGCTCGGCATGGGGTTGCCGACGGCGGTGATCTATATCCTGCTCGCGATCATGGTCGCGCCGACCTTGACGCAATTCGGCATCGTTCCGCTCGCGGCGCATCTCTTTCTCTTCTATTTCGGCATGATCTCGATGATCACGCCGCCCATGTGCCTCGCCACCTTTGCCGCGGCGACGATCGCGCGCTGCAATTTCTGGCGCGCGGGGTGGACCGGAACGCGGCTCGGCATCGTCGCCTACATCATTCCGTTCTTCTTCGTCTTCAATCCCGGTCTGCTGCTGATGGGCAAGCCGCTCGACATCCTCCTCACCGTGGCGACCGCCTTCATCGGCGTCGTCTTCGTCGCGGCGTCCTGCGCCGGCTATCTCTTCGCGTCGATGGCGTGGCCCGCCCGCGCGATCTTCTTCCTCGCCGGGCTCTGCCTCATCCCCTCGCCTTTGGGCGGCCCACTCTGGCTCTCGGTCAATCTCGCCGGGCTCGTCGCCGGAGGCCTCGTGATGACGTGGCAATACCGCAAGAGGGCGGCCCCCGCCCTCGCCTGACGCACGGCGCTCTCAGGCCGCCGCGCTGCTCGCCTGCGTCGCCAACGGCAGGCGGATCTGCGCGCGCGTGCCGGCGCCGAGCACGCTGCCGATCGCGAGATCGCCGCCATGCTGCTCGATGATGCGCTTCACCGTCGGCAGGCCCAGCCCGGTGCCGAAGGCGCGGGTGCTGAAGAGCGGCTCGAAGGCGCGCACGAGCACGTCTTCCGGCATGCCGGGGCCCGTATCCGCGATCACGATCTCCGCGCGACCGCCGCCCGATGCCGGGGCGTGGGTCGAGACGGTGATGCGCCGCTCCGCGAGCTGCGGCGCGTCGACGATCGCCTCGGCCGCGTTCTCGATCAGATTGCCGATCGCGCAGCGCAATCTTTCAGAATCAATCGGCACCGCCGCGCCGGCAGCGCCCAAGCGGCGCTCGATCGTGATCCCGGCCGGAACCTTGACGTCGGCCAGTACCTCCTCGAGCCAAACGTCGAGCGCCATGGGCAAGAGATTGAGCTCGCGCGAGCCGGCATAATCGAGCAGATCGTCGATGATCCCGTCGCAGCGATCGATGGTGCGCTCGACGCGCGCCATCTGCCGGCTGATATCGACGCCCCTATCCTGCGTCACCTGACGGATCGCATGCAGCGTGTTGCGGATCGTGCTGAGCGGGTTGCGCAGCTCGTGCGCGACCGAGGCGGTGAGCTGGCCCAGCAGCGAGAGCCGTTCCTGTTTCAAGAGCTCGGCCTCGGCGGCGACGCGGGCGCGCTCGGAATCCGCCTTCTCCGCGGCGATCAGCGCCATCGCCTCGCGCGTCTCGAGCTGGCGCTTCAAGAGATCGGCCTGTTCCTCGCGCATCACCTGATGCGCGCGGGTCGTATAGCTGCGCTCGCGGTCGGCTTCGCTATAGGCGGCGTCGACCAGCGCCAAGAGCGCATCGAGATCGAGCTCGCCGCCCGGCTTTGCCTGTCGTGCTTGCTTGAGCTGGCGTTGGAGCAACTTGTGCATCGTCACGCTTCGGCGAAGGTGGTGATCGTCATGGTCTGATTGTGCAGATCGCAGATGGGCAGGCTCTCCATCGGCGCGATCTCGCCGTAGGAATAAAAGCCTGTGGTGCGGCAATCGGCGCCCAGCACCTCTTTGACCGCCTCGACCTCGTCGCCGATCCGCTGCCCCAGCAGCAATTTGCGACCGATGCAGCTGACCAGGATCGCGAGCTTTGCCTCGGGGATCGCGGCTTTCTCGGCGGCGCGCCCGGCGCCGGCGATGAGGTGATCGAAATTGCCGACCATCACCTGAGCGACATGGCCCTCAGGGATCGTGCCGGCGAAGACCATCGCCTTCTTGGCCGCGTCGATACCGACCACGGTGCGCACCAAACTCGCCTCGGGATGACCCTTCGGATAGATGCGCAAGGGAAAGAGCAGTGCGCTGGCCGGGAGATTGGCCGCCTCGGCGCCGAGATATTGCTTGTAGAGATCGAGCGCCGGCTGACCGTCGAGATCATAGAGCGTGTTGCCCGAAGCGCGCGTGACCAGGCGCTCCGGCCCGATCGCGTCCCAGCCGCCGACGCTGCCATAGCCGACGCGGAGCCGGTCGCCATAGAACCCGACCGCGACCACCTTGCCGCTCTCGGGATTGGCGTCGAGCCCGACCTTGGTCGTGCCGAAAGCGGCGCCGTCGCCGGCGAGGCCGCCGGTCAGGCAGACATCGCGGCCGAGCACGCGCTGAACCCCCGCGACCAGATCCGTGCCGTTGACCTTGGTCCCGTCCGACAAAAGAAAGACGTTGTGCAGCCCGTCGCGCGGCAGGGATGACGCGATCGTGGCGCCGATATCGACAGCGGATTTGCCCGGCGCGATCCGGTCCTCGGCGAGCGCGACTTTGGTGTGCGCGAATTCGATCGCGGTCGCCACCACGGCGCCGTCATGCACGTCGAGCGAAGCGATCTCGCCGCCGGTGGTACAGCCGAGCAGCTTGGCGTGCGGATAGGCCGCGCGCAGCTCGGCAAAACGGGCGCCGTCATCGAGCGTGCCCGGCGACGCGAAGAACAAGACCAACGCAGGCGAGATCGGCCCATCGGATTCGGTGAGAGCCCATCCTCGCGCCGCGTGCCACACACGCTGCTCGACTTTCATCGGGTGGATTCTCCTTCCGAATGAAGCGTCAAGGCGTGGTAGCACTCGCCCACTTAATCCGCCGTTAAGTTCGCTGCTCGCGCGGGCCGCGCGGCCGCAACATTCTGCGATTCCTGCAACTTTGCCGCTTTATTGGGCAGGTCCGCTCAATCGGCGCTTGCTCTCAGCGACGGCAGATAGTCGGTCGGATCGAGCACGTGAGTCCCCCGCCTTATCTCGAAATGGAGCTGCGGGGCGCCGACCGAGCCGGTCGCGCCGGCTTTGGCGATCTCCTCGCCGCGGCGCACGCGCTCGCCGCGCCGGACCAGCAATTTGCTGTTATGCGCATAGGCGGTCATGAAACCGCCCGGATGCTTGATGAGGACGAGGTTGCCATAGCCGCGCAGCTCGTTGCCGGCATAGGCGACCACGCCCGACGCGGCCGCGCGCACGGGCTCGCCCGCCCGGGCCGCGATATTGATCCCGTCATTATGCGTGCCGGCCGGGCCGGTGCCGTAGGCCTCGAGAATGCGTCCCTGGAGCGGCCAGACGAAACCTTGCCGGCTTACCGCCGGCGTTGGCGCCGCGGAGGCGGGCGGCGGCGCTGCGGGGCTCGGCTTTTGCGGCGGCACGGCTGGCAAGGCGAGCGGA
>JBJKPV010000068.1:0-14593 GCA_046706015.1 Allostellaceae bacterium
CTTCTGCGCCGCGTCGGAAAGCCCTTGCACCGTAGCGTCGGTCTGGCGTGCCTCGTCGACGGCGCGATCGGTGATGCTGGCGGCGCGCGTAACCTGCTGGCTGATCTCGCTGATCGAGGCGCTGAGCTCCTCGGATGCCGCTGCCACCGTCTCCACATTGGAGGAGGCTTCCTCGGCTGCCGAGGCGACGGTCGTCACCTGGCGGTTGCTGGTCTCGGCCGTGGCCGAGAGCTGGTCGGCGGTGCTTCTCATCTCGCTCGAGGCCGTGCCCAACGCTTGGAGCGCGTTGCCGATCTGGCCCTCGAAACCGGCGATCGCGGCCTCGATCGCTTGCTGGCGCGCCGCGGCCTGTGCGTGGCGCGCCTGTTGTTCTTCCTCGATGCGCGCTTTCTCGACCGCGTTCTGCTTGAAGGTGCCAAGCGCGCCGGCCATGCCGCCGATCTCGTCTTTGCGGTCGGCGCCCTCGACGCTGACGCTGACATCGCCTTGGGCGAGCCGGACCGTCGAGGCGGCGAGCCGCGTGATCGACCCCGTGATCGCGCGGGCGATCAAGAGGTTGACGAAGACGGCGATGATGACGGCGATGGCGGCCAGCGCGATGAAGATGAGGCGCGTGCTCGCGGCGTCGCCCGTCGAGCGATCATGCGCCGCGGCTGCCTGCGCGCTCTCGATGTCGAGCAGTTGGTTGAGCTTCGCCGAGAGCTCGGCGTAGAACTTCTCGCCGTTGCCGCTGATCATATAGGCGGTGGCGCCGTCTCCCGGCGCCATCGCCGCGACCTTGCCGCTGCTGTCGGCGTAAGATTTCAGGTTCTTGGCGATGTCGGTGACGGCTTGCCGCTCCTTGTCCGTGAGCGGCGATGCCGCGAGCTTCGTTACGAGAGCGGCTGCGTCGGCGAAGTGGTTGTTCATCTCCGCCGTGAGCTTGGCGATCGCGTTCTTCTCGCTGCTGTTGCTTGCGAGCGCGATGATGCGGTTGGTAAGGCTGCTTGCCGTGGGGATCTCGCGGACGAGAGCGGCGATGGTCGCCGATTTCTGCGCGTCGACCGTCGTCAAGCGGTTGATCAGCTGCGACTGCTGGTCGAGCGAGCGGAGCGCGACCGGCGCCATCAGCGAGGGCAGCACGATCGCCACGCCAGAGGCGATGAGCATCTTCCGCGAAATCCGGATATTGCCGATCCACCGATCGATCATGCCAAACATAATTGCGCCTTTCGACTACGCCGCGCGGCGAGAGAAACGGCGGCGGGCGATTTGAGCCCGCCGCCGGTCGCGTGCCATGATTATCGGGGGCGGTTAATTCGTGTAGACGCCGCAGAGGACGACGTAGTCGCCGACCTTGTGAATCCACGCCCGCTTCGGCTGGATCTTATGGGTCGCCCGATTGCTGAATTTGTAGTTGATCCAGCCACTGCCGGAATCCTTGGCGAGCTTGATGAGGTTTTGCGTGAAGGGAACGCCGTCGGGATCCTTGGCGTCCCACATGTTCATGCCGATCATCTTGGTGATGCCGTTGGCGACGACCGTGCCCTTCATGTCGAGCACGACGACATAGAGCTCGCCCTGCTTGAAGGCGCCATTCGGATCATCGATCTGTTTGAACGCCTTGTCGCCTTCCGAGGCGATGAGAGCAGCGGCCTTGTCGGCCATGGCCTTGGCCTGCTCGGGCGTTGCCGCGCGCACGGGCGCCAACGCCGCGGTCGCGAAGAGGCACAGAGCGACAAGAGAAATGCGAACGAGATGACGCAACATGAACGATCTCCTCTCGATTTTGGGAACCGCCGACGCGCGGCAAACGGGGTTTGCGTGCCCGCGTCAGATGCTGTGACGGACCTTGAGCCTTCCTAGCGGGGAGATGTGAAAAATCGGTTTAATTAGGCATATCGGGCGGTGCCGTATCAGCCGCCGGTTGCGCCACCCCATGATCCGGCTGCGTCATCCGGCCGCGCGTTGCTTCGGTTTCGCTTCGCATGACGGCGCGTCACCGGATTTGTGTCGCGCCCATGCTACGCTAGAGCAATCCGAGATTCTTGAAGCTTGCGTGCCGGCCGCGGCCGAAGACGAGGTGATCATGCAGGCTAATGCCGACGGCCTTGGCGGCCTCGCGTACGGCGCGCGTCATTTCGATATCGGCGCGCGACGGCGTGACGTCGCCCGAGGGATGATTGTGCACCATGATGATCGCCGAGGCGGCGAGCTCGAGTGCGCGCTTGACCACTTCGCGGGGATAGACCGGGGTATGGTTCACGGTGCCGTGCTGCTGCGTCTCGTCGGCGATCACGGCGTTCTTGGCATCGAGAAAGAGGAGGTGGAACTCCTCCGCCTCGGCAAAGCCCAAACGAGCGGTGCAGTAGTCGAGCAAGTGCTGCCAGCTCGAAATCACCGGGCGCCGCACCATTTCGGCGCGCAGCATTTCGCGCGCGGCGGCACGCACGGCGACGAGCGCCGCGACTGAGGCAGGGCCCATGCCCTTGACCGCGCCGAGTGCTTCGGGCGCCGCGCCCAGCACGGCGGCAAGGCTGCCGAAGCGCTTCAAGAGTGCCTTTGCCAGCGGCTTGGTGTCGCCGCGGGACTTGGCCGAATAGAGCAGGAATTCGAGGAGCTCGTAATCCGCGAGTGCCTCGCTGCCGGCGTTGAGCAGGCGCTGGCGAAGCCGTTCGCGATGCCCGAGATAGTCCGGCTTGGCTGTCTCGGCGCTCTTTGTCTCATCCATGGGACAAAGCTAGCGAATTGTTTTCATTCTCGCCAGAAAAGGCGGCTTTCTCTCGATTCGAGCCGGGGCGCATTGTCGCGGTTGAGCCAGATCAAGGTTGATATCCACCTTCACCCTTATTTCTTCGATCGCGCTGTCACGCGCCTGTCGCGAACGAGGCTGCCAGGGGCATTGAGGGACGATGGAAATCTTGATCGAACTTTCGAAACGTGGCGGCGGCTATGTGCGCAGCGCGCGGCAAACCAGGAGCGCCGCGCGACGCGACCGTTATCTGCAATTGGCGGCGCATTGCTTTGCAACGGCGGCGAAGCGTGCCGAATCCTTGATCGGCCGCGACATCGGCATCGTGGTCGAGAACGAGCGCGAGAACGACCAGCCGCGCCTGGTATGCTGAACGCGCGCCGCGCTGACGCGCCTAGAGTCGGTAGGGCGGGTGGTGGAGGCCCTTTGGCGAGAGGGTAAAGATCTCGTGCCCCTCGGCGGTGACGGCGACCGTGTGCTCAAACTGCGCCGAGAGCGACTTGTCCTTCGTCACCGCGGTCCAGCCATCGCTCAAGATTTTCACCTCATAGCGTCCGGCATTGATCATCGGCTCGACCGTGAAGAACATCCCCTCGCGCAAGCGCGGGCCCTGGCCGGTATGGCCGAAATGGACGACCGAGGGCGCGTCGTGAAAGACGCGGCCGATGCCGTGGCCGCAGAAATCGCGCACGACGGAGAAGCGGTTCGCCTCGGCGAAGCTCTGGATCGCGTGGCCGATGTCGCCGACGGTCGCGCCGGGCTTCACCACCGCGATGCCGCGCATCATTGCCTCATAGGTGACTTCGACCAGACGGCGCGCCTTCAACGGCACGCGCTCGCCGACAAAATACATCCGGCTGGTATCGCCGTGCCAGCCATCGAGGATGACGGTGATATCGATATTGATGATGTCGCCTTCCTCGAGCCGGCGCTCTCCCGGAATGCCGTGGCAGACGACGTGATTGATCGAGGTGCAGATCGAGCGCGGAAAGCCCCGGTAGTTGAGCGGTGCCGGAATGGCGCCGTGCTCGACGATGAAGCCGTGGCAGAGCCGGTCGAGCGTGTCGGTGGTGACGCCCGGCCTCACATGGGGTGTGATGAAGTCGAGCACCTCGGCGGCGAGCCGCCCGGCCTTGCGCATGCCGACAAAATCGGCCGGATCGTGGATCTTGATCCGCCTTTCCTCGGGATCGGCGCGTTGCGCCGGCGCGACAACCTGATCTTGGTTCATCGCCTTTTCCTATCGCGTCCGCACGGATTCGGCAAGATGGGGGCGGGACGGCGCGCGCCGGCCTGGCCCGGGCGAGAGACGGGACGCGCCGCCTGATCGCCCATTGCGGCAGCGGCGCGTTTGCGCCTTACTAGGCCCCGCGCGACAACAGGGGAGCGAAGAGCGTGAGCGCCGAAGAACCGTCCGGGGAGAAGATCGTCACCGCCGCCATCCTCATCATCGGCAATGAGATTCTCTCGGGCCGCACCCAGGACGCAAATCTCGCCTATATCGCCAAGGGTCTGAACGAAGTCGGCGTGACCTTGCGCGAGGCGCGCGTCATCCCCGATGTCGAGGCGACGATCGTCGCCACCGTCAGCGAGCTGCGCCGCAACTACGACTATCTCTTCACCACCGGCGGGATCGGCCCGACGCATGACGACATCACCTCGGAATGCGTCGCCAAGGCGTTCGGCGTCAAATGGGTGGTCCATCCCGAGGCGCACAAGCACTTTCTCAATTTCTACGCGCCGTCGGAGCTCAACGAAGCGCGTATGCGCATGGCGACGACGCCCGAGGGCGCGACGCTCGTCTACAACCCGGTCTCGCGCGCGCCCGGGTTTCGCATGGGCAATGTCTATGTCTTCGCCGGCATTCCGCGCGTGATGCAGGGCATGTTCGACAGCATCAAAGGCGAGCTCAAGGGCGGCAAGCCGATGCTCTCGCGCACCGTCGCGACGTCGCTCGCCGAGGGCATCCTGGCCAAAGGCCTGGGCGAGATCCAGAACCGCTATGCGGATATCGAGATCGGCTCTTATCCGATCATGCGCCGCGGCTCTTACGGCGTGAATTTGGTACTGCGTGGGCGCGACCCTGCACGTCTCGCGCAAGCCGCCGAGGAGGTCGCCGCGATGGTGCGCAGCCTCGGCGACACGCCGGTCGAGGAATAGAAGCCCGCTACTTCGGCAGCAGCATGTCCGTCATCAGGCGGATCATCTCGACATAAGAACGCCCGACGAGAAAGAGAACCGTGCCGGCGGCGGCGCCGGCCAACAGCCACCAGGGCGAGTAGCCCGCGATCAGCGCGATGATCGCAGCGATGACCGGCGTCAGCGCAACGAGCACCGCAAGCCACGCGCCGTGCCGCTCGAGCAATCGTAAGGTCGGGTATTGCTGAGACATGGCGCGATTCGGGCCTTTCAGTTTGGATGAATCGTGGCGGCGATGTGCTCGGCGGCGAGAAGGCCGAGGATGAACGCCTTTGACAACCCGCCGACATAGCCGGCGCGCGGTCCACCTTCCAGCCCCGCGACCGGCGTACCGACCGCATAGAGGCCTTGAAGGGGCCCGCCCGAGGCGGCTTGGGCTTGCGCATGCGCGTCGATGACGATGCCGCCCATGGTGCCGGTGATGCCGGCGCAAAGTGGCACGGCGTGGAAGGGCGGCTTCGCGATCGCCATGGGGCCGTGCTTGCGCCGCGAGCGCGGAACGCGGGTTGGCGCAGCGCTCGTGCCTGCGACGTTCGCATTGTGCTCGTCGATCGTTGCCGCCAGCGCCTCGCCCGGCATGCCGATGCGCGCGGCGAGGCTTGGGATATCGGGCGCGGTGACCAGCGGGCCGCCCGCCGCCGCCATGGCCGGATTGGCGGGCACCGTTGTGCTGAGCTTCGTTTCGGCCTGCCAGATCGCGTCGTCGATAACTAGATGCGCGCTCAGCGGGTCAGGCAGATGCGCGATCGCATTGGCCATGCATACGCCGCCCAGGCCTTCATCGGTGAAGCGCATGCCGTCGGGCGCGACGAGGATTCCAAGCTCGGCCGCGACATCGAGATGCGGATAGGGCCAGAGTCGCGCATTGCTCATGGCGTTGGCATGGTGGAGATGGCCATAGAAGGCGCCGAAGCCGCCGAGCTTGGCGCCCGCCGCCTCGGCCATGCGGATACCGTCTCCCTTGGCGCCGCTGCCGGCGCGGCAGAGCACGCGATCGGCGCGCGGCGTGATATAGCGCGCGACCATGTCGGGATTGGCGGGAAAGCCGCCATCGGCGACGACCACGACTTGCGCCTCGAGGCGCGAGCGCGCGCCGCCACGCAGGACTTCGACGCCGACACAGGCGCCGCGCTCCATGATCAGCGCCATGGCTCGCGTGCCGCGCAGCACTTGGCCGCCGCGCGCCGCGATCTTCGCTTCGAGATTGCGCATCAGAACATCGGCGCCGCGTCCTTCCCAATCGAGGCCGGCGATGAGGCGGCGCGGCGGGGCGAGGACTTGCTGCCCGGGCTGGTCCTGCTGCAAGGCGCGCTGGATGAAGCGCGTGCCTTGCGCGCCCAGCCATTCGATCGCGCGGCGTCCGTTCTCGGCGATTGCGCGCGCGACCGCGGGATCGGCATTGGCGCCGCTGCCCGCAAGGATCGCGTCGTAGAGCTGCTCGGGCGGGCTCAATATCGCCTTGCCCATGACGTTGATGACGCCGGTCGAAAAGCGCGAGCTGCAGGGATAGCGCTCGGCTTCCTCCTGCTCGAGCACCGCGACACTGACGCCGAGCTCGGCCGCGCGGCAGGCGGTGACCAAGCCGGAAAGGCCGCCGCCGATGCAGATGAGGCCGTAGCGCATGCGTTTCGTCCCCGGGGTTCGTCGTGCCGCGCCGACGCGGCATCATTGAAAGCGCCGGGCTCTATATCACCGTGCATCGGCGGCGACAACGCTGCGCGCCGCGCGTCCAACGCGAAGAGGCCATGCTATCGTCGCCCACGCCTAAACGACGGTCCGATTTGCCCACGCGATGATGAGATCGGCGATCGCCGCGCTGTTCTTCTCCATCATCGGCACATGGCTGTTGCCGCGAATGTCGTGATCGGCGAGCTTCATCCAGTGCGGCTCGACGCCGGCCTGGCGCAGATAGTTCACCGTGCAATGATCGTAGGGCGCGTGATAGGACGCCTCCGCGGTGACGATGAGGATGGGCATTTTCCGGAGATTGGGCAGGCGGCGCGCCGGCTCGGCCTGCAAATGGCCGCGCACCAGGTCGGGCCCGTCGGCCGTCGCCTGCTGCACGATCTTCAGCTCGGATGGATCCTTAATGGGCGGATCATAGGTCAAGGGTACGTCGCTGATGCCGTAACGTAGCGCGATCGTATCGCTGTAGTCGAACCAGCCGGGCGCGCCGACGAACGACACCGGAGGAAAAGGCGGTCCGTTCGGCTCGATCGCGAGCAGCGCCTTGACCTTGTCGGACCGCGCATCGGCGACCGGCCAGCCGAACGCGCCGGCTTGCGAATGCACCATCAGGAGCGACGGACCGATCTTGTCGATGAGGGCAATGAGCGCGGCCGTGTTGAGCTCCTGCTGGCGGTGGAAATCCTTGATCGAGGGAAGCTGCGAGGCGACAAGTTGCTGCACCGCCGGATCGTCGAGCGAAGCGCCGCCCGGCCATTGCGTGTGCAGATGCGCCTGCGGCCACAGCTTGAATTTTTCCTGCGCGACGTAGCGCGATTGATTGTTCGTCCTGTCGGTCGGCGATTTCGGACCGTAGACGCTGGGGAAATAGGGCGAGCGGCCCTTGCCGACCTGATCGACGACATAGACGGCGTAGCCGGCGCGAACGAAATTCTGCGCCCAGCCTTCGCGGCCATCGGGCGTGCCGGTGTAATTGGTGCCCGACATGGTGCCGCCATGGACCATGATCACCGGATAGGGCGAGCGCCGTTCCGCCGGGATCATGTATTCGGCATAGATCTGACCGACCGTGTATTGTTTGCCGTCGATGGTCTCGACCTGGCCGCCGGCATAGACCCAGCCGGTCTTGGCGAGGACGAGCGGCGTGGCGGCCTCATGACGGTCTTTCATTGCATTCCCTCCCAGAGCCCGACGTACATTGATCCAGCATAGTCCGGGACGGCAATTCGAGGGAACGCGCAGACCGTCGCGCTGAGCGTGCTATATAAGGTGACGACCTCGCAAAGCTGCCCGCTTGGCGGAATGGTAGACGCAACGGACTTAAAATCCGTTTCTGAGCAATCGGAGTGCCGGTTCAAGTCCGGCAGCGGGCACCAGCGTCGCGCCGCATGAGCGTCGGCGCGACCGTTCAGCTTCCAACCCAAACAAATCACATCGGGGCGCTGGCGCGCGCTGCGTTCGCTCCCCGCTTCGTTCGACGCAAGCGGCGTCGAATGAAATGACATGGAACGGTCATCTGGAAATTCCGGATATGAAAGCGAATGTTCACGGCGCCGACATAACGACGTCACGACCCGAGACCTATCGTTGGTTGCTCTCTCGCCGAACCATGCGTTGAGCACGCACCACGTACTCGAGGAGACTAGTGACAATGAATCTTACTGAGAAGCTTGCCGCCGTCGCATTCGCATCGGCTCTATTGGCATCCACCATCGCCGGAGCGGCGTTCGCCGACGAACGTCCGCTCCCGAATCCTCAAATTCCGCGCCTTGACCATGTCTTCATCATCATGATGGAGAACCATGGCTACGGTCAGGTCATCGGCAATCCCGACATGCCGTTCGTGAACGCCGAGGCGAAGAGCGCCAACCTGGCGACGAATTATTTCGCCGTCGGGCATCCGAGCGCAACCAACTACTTGGAAGTCGTCGGCGGCTCGAACTTCGCCATTTTGAACGACAATCACCCAGTTTGGCATGATACCGGGTGCGCCGCGAATATTTTCGGCAGCGTCAGCTACGATAACGGCGTCAACCCGACGCCTTGCGTCATCTACGGGGCCGGCATGGACGCCCCGACACCGCTGCTCGATACGAGCAACGAAACGAGCGGCCCGCCTGGCATCATCGAGATCGACGGTGTCCATTCCTACGCGGCCGAACACACTGTCGGGAAGAGCATCGCCGACCAGCTCGTCGCGGCACATATGAGCTGGAAGACCTATCAAGAGAGCCTGCCGCTCTCGGGCGCCGATGGCATCCAGGCTTCCGACGGTTTCTTCACCGACAAGACCGTCTTCACCGCGGAAGAGCAGGCGCAGGGCGAGACCACCGGGGCGATCGATAACCTCTATCGTGAGGAGCACAACCCGTTCGTCTATTTCGCGAACGTACAGGCGTCCGCGGTCAATGGGCAAATTCCCGGCGTCGTTGGGTTCGATGGCCCGCATGGTCTATACGCCGATCTCGCGACCGGCGACGTGCCGGCCTATTCCTTTATCGCGCCGAACCGCTGCAACGATCAACACGCTACCGGCAGCTCGGCGTTCTGCAAGCACGACCCGAACGACCACGGCGTGCTGGATGGGCTAAACCCCGGTCTGATGGCCGTCGGCGATCAGGAAATCCAGAAAATCGTCGAAGCGATCAAGGCCTCGCCTGTGTGGGGACACCAGGACCAACGGGGGGATCAGGACCAACGGGGGCATCGGTGGGACAGACGGCAGAAGTCCGCGATCGTGATCGTGTGGGATGAGGGCGATTATGCGATCTCGCCGATCACGAACCAGGTCGCGTTGATCGTCGACAAGAACTATGGCCGGCAAGGCGTGCGAAGCAATCGCTTCTATACGCACTTCTCGCTGCTGAAGACAGTGGAGGCCGCCTTCCGACTGCCCTGTCTGAATCACGCCTGCGATTCCAACACGGCCGTGATGTCCGACCTTTTCCAATAAGCGAACCTCGCTCTTTAGCAACCACCGGGCGGCGTGCCTCAAGGCGCGCCGCCCGGCCTATTTCAACGTCGCGGCAGCCTTGCGGTCAGGCGATCGCTCAGGTTCCAACCCAGATCACGTCCGGGTGCTGGCGCGGCGGCGCCGGCGGGTGGCTGCGTGGATGGCCGAGGATGATCGGCGCGATCGGCCGGTAATTCGCCGGCATGCCGAGCTCTTTATGCGCCTCGGCGCGCGCGAGCCAGGCTTCGGCGAAGCCGATCCAGCAGCTGCCGAGGCCCTTGGCATGGGCCGCCAGCATCAAATTCTCCGCCGCGAGGCAGCAATCCTGGGCGACGAAAGGATCGTCCTCGGTGCCGCAGATGAGGATCAGCGCCGGCGCGTCATAGAAGATGTTGAACTGCGCGCTGGTGAGGAAGTCGCGGAACTGCGCGAGGTGCGGGGAGGTGCCCATCACCTTCAAGGTGAGTTCCTTGGCCTCGTCCGAGATGCGCTTCATCAGCGCGCGGTCGCGCAAAACGACGAAGGCCCAGCGTTGCTTGTCCATCGCGTTGGGCGCCTGGATGGCTGCCGTGATCAGCGCGTCGATCGTCACCTTGTCGACGGGCTCGCCGGTGAAGTCGCGGATCGCGCGGCGATGATAGATGGCCTCGATCACATCCATGGGCTTCTCCCGCAGGCTGTCGCGGCAGGCTAACGCCGTGCCGCGCGCGTGCCTTGATCTGGCTCAAGCGTGCAAGTCCCGAAGCGGTCCCTTGCTTGCCCTACGCCTTCTCGCATCGCGCGTTTCCGCCCAACAAATTTCTGTGATAGGTTGTAGTTGGCGTTCTCGAGACTCGGCAATGGCGGCGAAGAAGGGATCAGAAACACCGCGTAGAAGGCCGAAGCGCTGCGCCCCCACTGCGACGCGCGGCCATGAGCTAAAGCTCGTCGGCGAAGTGGCTAGCGCGATGGTGCGCGACCGCGAGGGTCGAATCCGGTTTTGGAGCGGCGGGGCGGCGCGGCTTTATGGCTGGAGCCGCCGCGAGGCGGTCGGCGCGATCTGCCATGCGCTGCTCAAGACGCGCTTTCCCATGCCGCTGGCCGAGATCGAAGCGGCGGTTTTTCGCGAAGGCGTATGGAGGGGCGCGGTCTCGCATTGCTGCAAGGATGGCACCCGTCTCGAGGTCGACAGCCGTTGGGTGCTGCGCCGCGCAGGTCACGTCCCGCTGATCGTCGAACTGCACACCGATTTGTCGGAAGGCAAGCGCGCCGAGCTCGGCGATATCTATTACGCCTCGATCGTCGCCAATTCCGACGACGCGATCATCGGCAAGGATCTGAACGGCATCGTCAGCAGTTGGAACCGGGGCGCCGAGGCGATGTTCGGTTGGCGCGCCGACGAGATCATCGGCAAGCCGATCGTCGCGCTGTTTCCGCCGGACAGGGTCCATGAGGAGGACGCGATCCTCGACCGGCTGCGCGCCGGCGAGCAGATCGATCACTACGAGACCGTTCGGCGCCACAAAGCGGGCAGGGACGTCGACGTCTCGGTGACAATCTCGCCGATCCGCGCGCCCGACGGCGCGATCATCGGCGCCTCGAAGATCGTGCGGGACATCACGCGGCAGAAGCGCGCCGATCGCCATCTGCGCGAGACGCAGCGTCGATCCGACGAGCTGTTGGCGCTGCTCGACACTTTGCTTTCGTCCGCCCCGGTCGGTTTCGCCTTCATCGATCGCGACCGCCGTTTCGCCCGAGTCAATCCGGCGATGGCCGCGATTGCCGGATTGCCGGCAACCGATTTCGTCGGGCACGACGTCGCGGCGGCCGCGCCCGCGCTCTGGACGCAGCTCGAAACGGGATATCGGAGTGCGCTCGAGAGCGGACAGGCGTTACTCAACGTCGAGATGCCGCCGCAGCCGGGCGCGGCGGGGCGCGAGGTGAAACGGTGCCTGGCGAGCTTTTATCCCGTGTGCACGCGCGACGAGATCATCGGCGTCGGTCTGATCGCAATCGATGTGACCGAGCAGCGCCGTATCGAGGCGCAACTTCGCCAGGCGCAGAAGATGGAGGCGATCGGCAATCTCACCGGCGGCATGGCGCATGATTTCAACAATCTGCTCGGCGTGATCATCGGCAATCTCGACATGTTGCTGGAACGGAGCCAGGAGCAGGGGGCCAAGGAGCTGGCGCAGGAGGCGCTGAACGCAGCACTGCGCGGTGCCGATCTTACGCAAAGCCTGCTTGCCTTCTCGCGGCGACAGCCGCTGCGGCCGCGCGAGATCGATGTCAACGCGCTGGTTTCAGTCACGCTCAAGCTGCTCGGCCGGCTCTTGGGCGAGACTATCGAGATCAGCTTTACGCCCGGCGCCAAAGTCCATACGGTCGTCGCCGATCGCGCACAACTCGAAGCGGCGCTGGCCAATCTGGCGACCAATGCGCGCGACGCGATGCCTGATGGCGGCAGGCTGATCGTCGCGACCGGAAACCGGTACCTTGACGAAGATTACGCCGCCGAGCATCCGGAAGTTACGCCGGGTGACTATGCGCTGATCGAGCTCAGTGACACCGGCACGGGGATCGCACCGGAGGTGATCGGCCAGATCTTCGATCCGTTCTTCACCACCAAATCACAGGCGCAAGGCAGCGGACTGGGCTTGAGCATGGTGTTCGGCTTCGTCAAGCAATCGGGTGGTCATATCAGCGTCTATAGCGAGCTTGGCAGCGGCACGACGTTTCGTCTCTATCTGCCGCGGGCACGGGGCGAACCGATGCCGGCCGGCGCGCCGCAACACCGCCCGGATCGCGCGCCGGGCGGTAGCGAGCGGATTCTCGTGGTGGAGGACAACGCGGCCATGCGCCGCATCGTGACGCATCAATTGGCGGGGCTCGGCTACCACGTGATTGGTGCGGAGAACGCGGCCGCGGCGCTGACGCTGCTCGAGCAGGAAAGCGTCGATCTCCTCCTGAGTGATGTCGTCATGCCGGGCGGGATGAGCGGGTTCGAATTGGCGCGGACCGCGCAGCGGCGCCGGCCCGACCTCAAGATCCTGTTCACCTCCGGCTTTCCGGAAACAAAGCTCAATGGCGATCGCGGCGGCGGCGACGGCATCAGGCTCCTGAGCAAGCCTTATCGTCAGGACGATCTGGCGCGCATGGTCCGGGCCGTCCTCGATGGGCGGTCTTAGCCGGCTTGGGCAGGGGCCGCGCCGAAGATAACCGGCCGCTCCCAGATGACGAGGACGAGACAGCCTTCCTCGCTCACCACCTCATGCGCAGTGCCGGGCGGGTTGACGACGAGCGTGCCGGCGCGATGCCGTCCGTTGCCATCGCTCTGCGAGCCCTTGAGGACGAAGACGTGCTCATAGCCGGCATGCCAATGCAGCGGCACGCGCGCGCCGGGCGCGTAGCGCAGGAAGGCCGAAGCCGGCCCGTTATCGCCGTTGCGATAGAGCCAGGAAACCTCAATGCCCTCGCGAAAAGCCTGCCAGTCGAGCGTGCCCTCGTCGATCCCGAGGAACTGCGGCAGCAGGATGTTGTCGGTCACGATGCCTCCAGCGCGGCCAAGACCTCGCTCGCGGTCGCGGTCCAGCCGACGATCGCGCCCTGGGCGCGGATCATCTCGAGCGTTGCCTGCTTGAAGGCGGGAAAATAGCTCTCGGTCGCGTCCTCGACCAAGACACATTCGTAGCCGCGGTCATTGGCCTCGCGCATCGTGGTCTGGACGCAGACCTCGGTGGTGACGCCGCCGATGGCGAGATGGGTGATGCCGCGCTCGCGCAAGAGCTGGTCCAAGGGGGTTGCGTAGAAGGCGCCCTTGCCGGGCTTGGCGATCACGATCTCGCCGGGCGCGGGCTGAAGCGCGGCGACGAAATCATTGCCCGGCTCGCCCTCGATCAGGATCCGTCCCATCGGGCCGGGATCGCCGATCTTGAGGCTCGCACCGCCGCGGCTAAGTTTCGCCGGCGGGCAGTCGGAGAGATCGGGACGGTGCGTCTCCTTGGTGTGAAAGACGGGAAGCTGCGCGTGGCGAAAGCCGGCGAGGAGGCGCGCGGTCTCGGGCACGATCGCGCCAAGCCGCGAGACATCGTTGCCGAGCGCCGAGCCGAAGCCGCCGGGCTCGATGAAGTCGCGCTGCATATCGATGAGAAGGAGCGCGAAGCCCGCGCGCGGGAATTCGTAAGGGTAGGGGCGGGCGGCGTCGATGCTGGCCATAATGCGCGCGGCCCCTCAATGCCCGGCCATGTGGCGGCCGATCTCGGTCAGATCGGCGGCCTCGGTCGGTGCCTCGTGGACCAGCTTGCCGTTGAACATGACCACGATGCGGTCGGCGATCTCGAAGATCTCGTCGAGATCGCTGCTCACCAACAGCACCGCCGCGCCGCGGTTGCGGGCCGCCATGATTTCGGCATGGATCTGCGCCACCGCGGCGAAATCGAGCCCGAAGCAGGGATTGGCGGCGATCATCACCTCGATGCGCTCGCCCAATTCGCGCGCGAGCACGGCGCGCTGGACATTGCCGCCCGAGAGGGTCGCGATCGCGGTCTCGGGCGAGCGGGTGCGGATCTTGTACTGCTCGATCTTCTTCTCGGCCTCGCTGCGCATGGTCGAGGGCCTCAGCCAGGTGCCGCCGATCGCGTAGGGCGGCCTGTCGAACTCGCGAAAGGCGAGATTCTCGGCGACGCTCATGCGCCCGACGCAGGCGTTGCGCAGCGGCTCTTCGGGCAGGCACGAGATCTTGTGGTGGTGCATCTCGGCCCGCGTCGCATGAAAGAGCTCGTTGCTGATGCGAATCTCGCCGCTATCGGCGTCGCGCTGGCCGGCGAGAGCTTCGACCAGCTCGCGCTGGCCGTTGCCGGAGACGCCGGCGACGCCGACGATCTCGCCCGCGCGGATCGTCAGCGAAAGGCCGCGAACCGCCGGCTGGCCGGAATCGTCGCTAACTGCGAGTCGGTCAATCTCAAGCCGCTCCGCGCCGGGAGATCCGACGCGAGCAGTTTGCGCGGCAAGCTGCTCGGCGCCGATCATTGTGCGCGCCATATGGT
>JBJKPV010000069.1:0-2781 GCA_046706015.1 Allostellaceae bacterium
CGGTCCTCGTCCCATTTCATCGCGTGCTTCAGCGAGGCCATGGCGTGGGCGCATTTGTCCTCGTCGCCCCGGCGCACCCAGATGGCGAGCGGCACTTCCTTGGCGCCGCTGGTGGTGAAGCTGTCGCGGAACGGCACGAGATCGCCCGCTACCAGCGCGAAGAGATAGGAGGGCTTGGGGAAAGGATCGACCCATTTCGCCCAATGCCGGCCGCCGGTGCTGTCGCCACGATCGACCGGATTGCCATTCGAGAGCAAGACCGGATAGCGTGCCTTGTCGGCGAGGATCGTCGTCGTAAAGCGTGCCATCACGTCCGGGCGATCGATGAAATAGGTGATGCGGCGGAAGCCCTCGGGCTCGCATTGCGTGCAGAAATTGCCGCCCGATTTATAGAGGCCGGAAAGCACCGTATTGTTCTGCGGCTCGATCCGCGTCTCGATGTCGAGCGTGAATTGATCGGGCACGCCCGGAATGACGAGGCTCTCGTCGTCGCGCTGATAGCGGTTGGGTCCAAGGGCCTGCCCATCGAGTGCGAGCGAGACGAGCTCCAGCTCCCTGCCGTCGAGGCGCAGCGGCGCGCCGCTCCCGGCCGCCTCGGGGTTGCGGCGCAGGGTGAGCCGCGATTTGACGCTTGTCTTCTCCTCGCCCAGCTCGAAGACGAGATCGACAGCGTCGACCAAGAAGCCGGGCGGGCAGTAATCGGCGAGGCGGATGGGCTGATGGGCGCTCATATCGCGCGAGGCGTCGGGCATGGCATCACCGGCAAGCGAGTGGGCAAAACGACAGTCTAATCCGAGTGGCCCATCAGTTGAAGGCGCGCACGCCAGAGCGCATAATTCGCGCGCGTGGCCTAGTCAGTCAGGCGGGAAGGAAACCATGGACGCCAGCGATTCGCCTCAACGTCTCTCCAACATCGATTTCGAGCGCTTTCGTTTGCGCCGTTTCCTCGAGGAGCTTGCCGCCGCTGGCGAGGTCGAGATCCGCGAGCAGCCTGCCGAGCTGGCCGACATTGCCGGCGTGCTCACCGGCAACGCCAAGGCGGTCTGGTTCAAGAAGGCGGGGCCCGAACAGGCCGAGCTCGTCGGCAATGTCGATGCCGATCGGGGCCGGCTCGCGCGCGCCTTCGGCGTCGCGCCCGATAAGCTTGTTCACGAGTTGACGCGTCGCATCGAGGGCAAGGGCGAGATTGTCGAGGTGCCGCGCGCCTCGGCGCCCGTGCAGCAGGTTGTCGTCACCGGCGACGACATCGACGTGACCAGCTTGCCCGTTCATCTCCAACACGGTCAGGATGGCGGGCCTTACATCTCCGCGTCGGTCGATTTCGCGATCGATGCGCAGACCGGCATGACGAATTCAGGCTTGCGGCGCCTGATGCTGCGCGGCAAGCGTGAAACCGGCGTCGATCTCAACGCGCCGAGCGATCTGCGCGCCATTTATATCGCGGTCCAGGCGCGCGGCGAGAAATTGCCGGTGAGCTTCGTGGTCGGCTCGCATCCGATCGATCACGTTGCGGCGACGATGCGGGTGGCGGGCGACGAGTTGGAGCTCGTCGCCAAGCTGCGCGACGCGCCGCTGCCGGTGGTGAAATGCGTGACCAACGACATTCGCGTGCCGGCCGATGCCGAATTCGTGATCGAGGGCTATCTCGACGAGCGCGGCTATGTCGAGGATGAAGGGCCCTACGGCGAATATTTGGGATATTACGGCGGGGTGAAGCTCAACCCCGTCTTTCATGTGACCGCTATCACGCGGCGCAGCGACGCGATCTTCCAGACCTTGACGATCAGTGGGCGCCGGCTCGATCGTACCGAGACCTCGCAGCTCGAGACCTTGCGCACCGAATTCAACGTCTGGCGGGCTTTGAAGACGGTGGTGCGCGAGCCGGTCGCGGTCTACGCGCCGGTTTCGGCGGGCGGTCAGCCCCATGTGCGCGTCTCGCTGCGGCAGCGCTTTCCGGGCGAGGCCAAGAGCGCCATTCACACCGTTCTCGGCTGCACCAGCGTCAAGCACATGTTCGTGGTCGATCCCGATATCGACATCTTTTCCGACGAGCAGATGGAATGGGCGCTCGGCACGCGCTTCCAGGGCGACCGCGACCTGATCGTCATGAGCGGCATGCGCGCGAGCCCGCTCGACCCCTCGCTGCGCGGCCAGCGCACGGGCAGCAAGCTGGGCTTCGACCTGACTTGGCCCGTCGGCCAGAGCACGATGGAGTACGCGGTGCCCGAGGCGCCGGCCTATGCGGGCAAGCGCTTTGCGAGCCTGCGCGCTGCGCTCGAAGACGGGCCCAAGAGCTTCGAAACCTTGATGGCCGCCACCGGCAGCCGCGACGGGCGCGAGATCGTGCGCGAGCTCGATCAGCTTCGCAGCGCGCCGGGCTTCGCGCGCGACAAGGACGGGCGTTATTCGCTGCAGCGCAAGCCGGGCTGACGGCGATGAAGTTCAATTTCTTCCATTTGATGCCGTGGACGGATTATCCGCGCGAGCCGACCGAATGGCCGGTCAGCAATAAGGAGTTCGATCCCGAGCGCGGCCGGCAGCTCTATGCCGATTACATCGACTGCATGGCCTATGCCGAGCAATGCGGCTTCGATTCGATCGGCTGCAACGAGCATCATTTCAGTCCTTACGGGCTGATGTCGAACCCGAACCTCATCGGCGCGGCGCTGGTCCATCGCACCAAGCGTGTCGGCCTCGCCATGCTCGGCAATCTCGTGCCGCTGCTCAATCCCGTGCGCGTCGCCGAGGAATACGCGATGCTCGACGTGATGAGCGGCGGTC
>JBJKPV010000070.1:0-8415 GCA_046706015.1 Allostellaceae bacterium
TGCTTGCGCAAATCGATCGAGGTGCGATCGACGATGTTCACCGTATTGCCGAAATAGAGGCTGGTCGCGTCGAGCTCGCCCGATACCAGCATCGAGCCGATGCTCTTCTCGGGCGGGATTTGCTTCAAGGTCGTGCCTTTCGGCGGCTTGAATCCCACCGCACCAGCATGGCTATGCTCCGGCGTACGCTCCATCCACCATTCAACGTCCTCTTGCTTGCAGCCGAATTCATGCACCATCGCGCCGCGGGCCCAAAGCGCGCCGGTCTGCTGGAATTCCGGCACGCCGACGCGCTTGCCCTTGTAATCGGCCGGGCTGTTGATGCCCGAATCCTTCCGCGCGAACGCCATCGTATGGAAGAAATGACGCGTGGTAAAAATCGGCAGGCCGAGCCAATTCTTATCGCCGTTCGCCATGATCATCAGGAACGACGAAATCGACATTTCCGACACGTCGAATTCCTGAAACCGAAGCTGGCGCCAGAACAGCTCGCTGACAGAGGCTTTATGGGCAATGAAATCGATGCCCGACGGCTTTACCGCCCCGTCGAAAATCGCGCGATTGCGAGGATTGGGCCCCATCGCGAAACTCATCTGGACGTCGGTCATATTTTCCTCCCCTACGGTCGGCAGCAGCACGAAAGTGACAGATCCGACGCCTCGCCGGCATGCCCAACGGCGGCGCATCTTCTCGAGGCATTTTAGGCCGCGGCGATCACATTTGACACGTGCTTGGTCGCCGCCGCAGCCTTGCGCTTTTATAGGTGCGTCAACGCATGTGCGCCACTCGACGCGCATCGTGACCGTCTCGGGCTTGCCCTGCTTCGGGTCAGACGCGGCCGCTATCAGGGCACGCGCTTGAAATCCGTTTCGTCCTCGAAAGCCAACATCCGGCCGCGCGACGTGGAGATCACGCGAACGTACCGTCGCAAGGGCAGGCAGTGCCGGCGGGCGCGGTGCTGAGCCGCACGGTCGAGCTTGCCGCGCCGATGTACAATCCACCGAGGGACGTCGTAGACTGCTTCGCCGCAAGGCGGTTGCGAATTTCAGCCTGACGCATCGGCGCGTTTTTCAGGAAAGCATGATGGCCGAACCTGTGCTAAATCCGCGCAAGCCTCGATTTCTGCCGCCGCAGGGCGCTTGCGATATTCACTGCCACGTCTATGGCAGCGGGACGCCACACCCGGACCTCGACGCGAGGCGGCTGATGGCGCTCCACCGCCATCTTGGTTTCGAGCACGCCGTGATCGTGCAGGCCGGCCGCGACGCGCGCGCGGTCACGCTCGAGGCGCTCGCGCTCAGCGGGGGCCGCTATCGCGGCGTGGCGCTCGTCGACGACAGCGCGACCGAGAAGGATCTTCTGGCCCTGCATGAGGCGGGGATTCGCGGCGTGCGCTTCACCTTCGTCGCGCATCTCGGCGGCGCGCCGGACCTCGGCATGGTCCGCCGCGTCCTGGACCGGATCCGTCCGCTCGGCTGGCACGTCACTTTTCTGCTCGATCCCGCCGATCTGATCGCCAACCTCGATCTGCTCGGCGCCAGCCGTATACCGGTCGTCATCGACCATATGGGCCGCATCAAGGCCGAGGACGGGCTTGAGCAACCGGGGTTCAAGGCGCTGCTTGAGCTCTTGAAGCGCGACAATGCCTGGGTGAAGTTGTCCGGGCCCGACCGTATCTCCACGGCCGGTCCGCCTTTTCACGATGCCCTGCCGTTCGCGCGGGCGCTCCTTGCCGCCGCGCCCGACCGCGTCGTGTGGGGAACGGATTGGCCCCATCCCAATAACCGCTGGCGGCCCGACGATTCCGATCTGGTCGAGCTCTTGCCGCTCATAGCGACGGACGAAGTCGCGCGGCGCAAGCTTCTCGCCGACAATCCGGCTCGTCTCTACGGTTTCGCGACGGGCGCTTAGAGGTTTTTCCGCCGATGTGGAAGCCGTTTCGGCGCATAAAACGCTAAAAAATCAACGACTCTAGAGCGTGGTCCGATTCAATCTGATCGGGACATGCTCTAGTCTTTCCAGACCGCGAAGCCCATGGCGCAGCCGACGCCCGAGGGCTGACGATAGCAGGGAACATAGTCGATCATCGCCGCGCCGCGATTGAGTGCGCCGGCCGCGATGATCCAATTGCGGATCTCCGACGTGCCCTCGATCAGGTCTTCCGCTTTCATCGCCGCGAAGGCGGCGCGGTCGTTGCGCGCGAGCGCGGCCATGAACGCCTCGTCATAGGCCTCGTCGATCACGGTATGAGACAGTCCGCCCGACGCCAGGACGACCAGCCGTGCCGCGCCTGGGAGCTTGCCGACCACCGTGCGGATCGCATCGCCCAGCGCGAGGCAGCGCGCCGCGCTCGGCGCGGGCGGGTAATAGGTGTTGACCATGAGCGGAACCACGGCGAAGCGCCCGTCCGGCATGAGGAACTTCAAGGCGCGGCCGAACGCGTGACCGAGTCCGAATTCCTCGCGGGTCTTCTTCGACCACGCCGGATCGAAGCCCTCATCCATCAGGCCTTCGAGCAATTGCCGCGCGAGCTCGCCCTGCGCGCGATAGCGCGTCACCTGGTCGATCGACTTCTCGCCGAGATAGGTGAAGTGAAGCGTGGCGCCGACCTCGTCGGCGGCATAGATCACGAAGGGCGGCATGTTGTCGTCGAGTATGTTCTCGTGCTGGTCGTCGCCGACGACGATCACCGCGTCGGGGCTCCAGGCGTAGAGCTGCGCCTTGAGCCTCTCGAGCGCGGCACGGCAGCGCGCCTCCTTGGCCAGCTTCGCCGCATCGGTGAGCTCGTCCGCGATGCCGGGCTTCGGATGGAAGGGCCCCTTGGTACGCGTCGGCAGCTCGCTCCATTTGAGCGCCGGCATCAGGAGCTGCGGCGCGTGCGAGGTCGCAATCCCGCCGATGATGCGTGCCATCGTATCGCCCTTTAGAAGCGCGGCTTCGGATCGATCTTGAAGAGCTTCCGCGCGTTGTCCTCGAAGACGAGCTTCTTGTCCGACTCGGCGAGCCAGTCGAAACTCTTGATATCCGGCGCAATGTCGTCGAAGGAGCGCCCGTTCGCCGGATTGGTGGCCGAGCCGGTGCCCGGACACTCGGTCGCGAAGAGACAGCGATCGGCGCCGACCGTCTTGATCAGAAGCTCCAAGGCGAGCGGCGTATAAAGCGTCGTGTCGAACCAGAGATTGCGCATCCGCTCGCTGAAGCGCTTGCCGCCGCGCGCGGCCACGCGCGCCGAGGGCGCGTCGAACCGGCCGAGCTGATAAGGCACGGCGCCGCCGCCATGCGGGATGATGAATTTCAGCGTCGGGAAATCGTCGAACACCTTGGAGTTGAGGAGATGGACGGTGGTGAGCGTCTCCTCATTGATGAAATGGGTCGAATAGCTGGTCCGCTCCGATTTCGAGCCGACGCCGTGCAGCATCGCCGGCACGTCGAGCTCGCACAGCTTCTCATAGAGCGGATACCAATAGCGATCGCCCATGCCCGGCGCCTCGGTGCCCGAATTCTCGTAAGGGTCGGAATTGACCAGGCATCCGACGAAGCCGAGCTCCTTGACGCAGCGCTCGAGCTCGGGCAGCGCCACCGTGATGGGCTGGCCCGCCAGTTGCGGCAACATGCACACGCCGGCGAAGCGGTCGGGGTAGAGCGTCACCGCGCGATGGATGATGTTGTGGCACTCTTCATGGAACCACAGCACGATGCGGCCCGGCTTCTCGCTGTGCATCATCTGGAATGGCCGCGGCGAGATCAGCTGGAAATCGGTCTTGTGCTTGTCGAGAAGATCGATATGCCCGTCGCCGAAGGTTTCCTTGGCGTGATAGGAGGCGCGGATCTGGTCGTCGCTGACGCGGACGGCGCCGCGCCCATGCGCGCCGCGCCCGGCCAGCTGCACGGCCTTATAGGCCCAGAGCTCCGCGGGAGCGCTCATGTGCCCGTGAATGTCGATGATCATCTCACGCTCCTCTCAATTTTCCCGAGGCGCTGCCCGCGCCGCGGGAAATTCGGTCGCGGCGCGGGGTCGATGCGCGTCACTCCTTGATCGGCTTGCCGACCAGCTCCCAGCGCTTGCCGTCGAAGCGCTTCATCTGCGTGACCTTCAGCGGGAAGAGATCGTCGGGCGTTGTGTCGAGGGAAATGCCCGGCAGGAACAGCGGGAAGGTCCAATCCTTGATGTGGGAGGCGATCTTCATGAGGTTGGCATGGGTCAAATCATTGCCCGCGCGCTTCAGCACCTCGGCCATTTCTTGCGCCGCGAGATAGCCGCCGGCCGTCGAGGCGTCGCTCTTGCGGTCCTGCTCGGGCACGTATTTCTCGAGGAAGGCGAGGTAAGCCTTGGCGCCGGGGTCGTTTGCCCAAGCCGGATCGGCCGCGTCCTTGGCCTGCTCGCTCGACATCACGCCCTTGAGCTTCTCGTCGCCGACGGCGCCGAGAACGCTTTTGGCGCTGGCGACATAGGGAACGAAGATGAGCGCGTCGGGACCGGCTTGATCGCGCGCGGAGGAAATTGCCTGCGCGGCAGCGCGGCTCTGGGCGAAGAGAACGAAGGTATTGGCACCCGCGCCCCTGAGCGAGGTGATCTGCGAGGTGACGGTCGGATCTCTGACCGCGTAGCTCGCCTTGGCGACCACCATGGTCTTCGCCTTGTCGCCGAGCGTCGCGAGGAAGGGCCCGAGATGGTCGGCGCCGAAATCGTCGTCCTGATAAAGAATGCCGATTTTTGCATCCGGCCGGTTGGCCAGAATGTATTTGGCCCAGACGATCCCCTCGAAGCCGTAGCTCGAGCCGGTCGCGACCGTGTAGGGGTACTTCTTCGGATTGATGAGGGTGGTCGAGCCGGTGAGCACGAAGAGCTGGGGGATCTTGTGGGCGTTGAGATAGGGCTGCACCGCGATCTGAGTCGGCGTCCCCTCGGAGCCGAACATCGCCAAGACATGATCCTGCTCGACCAGGCGGCGGGTCATCTCCACGGTTTTCGGCGGCGAATAGCCGTCATCGAGGCTGATGAACTCGATCTTGCGCCCGTTGATCCCGCCTTCGTCGTTGATCATCTTGAAATAGCCGCTCATCTGGCGCACGAGCGGTGCCGTCACCGAGACGGGACCGGAATAGGGAAAGGTGTTGCCGATCTTGATCGTCGTATCGGTGGCGCCCGGATCGTAGGTGCCGGCGGCCCAGGCGGGCGCGGCCGCAATGGCCAGCGCGAAGATCGTCGCGGCAACGATGTGTTTCATCCTGACACCTATTTGCATGAAAGCCATGGCGTTCCCCGTGCCCGCCTCCGAGCGAGAGCAGGGAACGTCGTCGATGGGGGGCGCGCGTTTGATCGGCCCGATCGCGCCGACACCGAGAACGATTTGGGTCATCGCCTCCACCGCGCGCTTTATTCGGCCGCCGCGGTCGGTCGCTCGCCGCGCAGGCTCGCCAATTGCCGGTGGTAGACCTCGGGCCAGGCGCGCGTCTTGGGCGCGAGGAAATAGCCGGCGCCGACATCGCGATAGGCCTCGGGGGTTGCCGCGCCGGGCGGCGCCTTGCCCTCTTCGGCGAGCGCTTTCGCGGCAACCAGCAGCCGGCGCCGCGTGAGCGCGATCATGCGGTCGCTCGCGGCCAGGTTCTCGAAACCGTGATCGGTGATCTCGCCCATGCTTTCGGTGACCGCCTGGTCCTGGATATGAACGTGCTCGATGCCGGTGAAGCTTGTCGTCCGCTGCAGCGCGCGATCGACCAGGTAGTCGTTCTCGATGCTTTGCACGCTGCGGAAGCGGCCCAGCCAATCGGTCGCGTTGGGCAGGACCGCGATCTTGTCGCGGTTCGATGATGCCAGGCCGCCCTTGGGCCCGATCATGATGAACATGGTGTGGGTGTCGTCGAGCGGCACCCAGGCGCGCGCGATGCGATAATCGTCGAACGCGATGAAGGGCGCCAAGGTCCAGCACGGGAAAAGGAAATGCGCGATGCGCCAATAGGTCTGGTCGTTGTCGGCCGGACGATAGGCGCCGTAGATCGTGCCGAGATCGGTCGCCTCGGCCATGTATTCGGGATCGCGGTGGATCTGGCCGAAGCGGTTCGGATCGGTCGGCGCGAAATCGCTGCTGCCCATCGAGCCGAAATGCAGGAAATTCAGATGCGAGGTGTCGATGTCGCCTTCCATCGCCTGAAGCCAATTGCACCGGCGCAAAAGAAAGATGATGTCGACCTCGGCCTCGGGAATTCGGGTCGCTGCGATCTCGGGCAGGGAGGGCACCGCTGCGGCGTCGCCCATAAGGACATAGTCGATCCCGTTTCGCTCGCATGTGCGATAGGCTTTGGCTCGTACCTTGTCGGTGAAGGTCTTGCCCGGCGGCAGATTCGCCTGATCGACGCATTGTCCGGTGACGTCGTATTTCCAGCCGTGATAGACGCAACGGATGCCGCCTTCTTCGTTGCGCCCGAGGAAGAGCGACACGCAGCGATGCGGGCAGCGGTGATCCATCACGCCGACGCGCCCAGCCGTATCGCGGAAACCGATCAGCTTCTCGCCCAGCAGCAAAAAGCGCACCGGATCGCCATCGGCCTTGAGTTCGGAGGATTTCAGCGCCGGCAGCCAGTAATGGCGCATGAGATTGCCCATCGGCGTGCCGGGACCGACGCGAGTCAGAATTTCAGACTCTTGCAGAGACGTCATCGCGCATTCCTCCCGAGTGCACCGACATGCGCCGCCAGCGCGCGGTGTCGCCTTTCGTGTCACCAACCAAGCGGCGGCCCCGGCAACGAAGGGTCGCTTCAAAAAAACTCTATCACACGCTCGATGGAAGCTGGAACTGCAATAGGGAGGTGGCCGGGTTGCAATTGGTAAACATCTTGTCTTTTTTTATGCCGGCTCTTTTGTTGCGCTGCGGCGCAAGCGCAGCGCGCGCAGCACACCGGCGACGCCCTCGGGCATGAGGTACATCAGCGCGATAAGCGCGATGCCATAAACCGCCAGAGGCGCCGCCTGCGAGATCGAATCCGAAAGGTTCGGCACGAATTCGATGAAGACGGCGCCGAAAACGGCGCCTGAAATCGAGCTGATGCCGCCGACGATGATGCCGACCAGGAGGCTGAGGCTCAGGAAGATCGGAAAGCTGTCGGGCGAAACGAATTGCGTCAGGATCGCCGCGAGCGACCCGGCCACGCCCGTATACATGGCGCTGACGCCGAAGGTCGCGGTTTTATAGAAGGCGGTGTCCACGCCCATGGCCGCGGCGGCGAGCGGATGATCGCGGATCGCGACGATGGCGCGGCCGGTACGCGCGCGGAGCAGGTTGGCGGCGACAAGATAGAGCGGCGCCGCGACCGCGAGACAGAAAAAATAGAGCCATTGATCGGGATTGAGCGGCAAGAAGGCCGGCGCGTCGGGCTTCGTCAGCGTGATGCCCTGAACGCCACCGGTCCAAGGCGAGAGCAGATGATAGTTCAGAAGCTGTGGCGTGGCGACGGCGAGCGCGAAAGTCGGCAGCGCGAGGTAAAGCCCTTCGAGGCGCAGCGCCGGAAGCCCGAAGCAGAAGCCGGCGGCGAGGCAGATCGCGCCGCTCGGCACGAGCGTCGCCCAATAAGGGATGTCGGTTCGTTGCAGCAGGATCGCCGTCGTGTAGGCGCCGATGGCGAAGAAAGCCCCGTGGCCGAGCGAGATCTGGCCGTTGAACCCCATCAACAGATTGAGCCCCAGAAGCGCGATCGAATAGACCACGACCATGGTGAGCTGAAAAATATGATAGCCGCTCAGCGCGAAGGGCGCGGCCAACAGCAGCGCGGCCGCGCCGGCACCGATCCACGGATTCCAGGATTCCCGGTTCATACGCGCGTCACCAGCTTGCGGCCGAACAGCCCGGTCGGCCGAATCAAGAGTACGCCGACGATGATCACCAACGCCACGCTGAGCTTGATCTCGTTGCCGACGACATAGGCGCCGGCGAGATTTTCCAGCACGCCGACGAAAAATCCGCCGAGCACGGCGCCCAACGGACTCGTGAGCCCGCCCAAAAGCGCCGCCGCGAAGGCATAGAGCAGAATCCCGCCCATCATGTTCGGATCGAGATAGATGATCGGCGCCGCCATGATGCCCGCGACCGAGCCGACCGCGCTCGCCATCCCCCAGCCCAAGGCCAGAACCCAGCCGACGCGAATGCCCACGAGCCGGCTCGAGACCGGGTTGAGGGCGACGCCCCGCATGGCGAGGCCGAGACGCGTGAAACGGAAGAACGCGAAGATGAGCGCCAGCATGCCGAGGGTCACGGCGATCATGCCGAGTTGATGCGCCGACATGAACGAGCTGGCATACCACGCATCGGACGGAAACGGGCTCGGAAAGGCTTTAAGGTCGTAGCCGTAGATCCAGCCGGCGATGCTGTTCAGAACAAAAAGCAGCCCGACGAAGACGACCACCACCGTCAGGACCGGCTT
>JBJKPV010000071.1:0-3582 GCA_046706015.1 Allostellaceae bacterium
GGCGACGAAGAGTGGAATGCCGCCCGAGGACTGCGAGATGAGACGGCCTTCGGGGTCGACGATGCCCACTGCGTAGTCCTTGTACTCATAAACCAGCGGGCTGTAAGCGGTCCGTGTGATGTTCACAGCGATCTGGTTGGGGATCGAAAGCAAGGCGTGGCGGATGATCTCGGCGGTGATTGGATTGACCGCGCCAGCGCGCGTTTCGATCGATACGGTATCGGGAGCCATTGGCTACCTCACCCGCACGAGATTCGGATCTCGCCCAAGGCGCCGATCTCAAAAGTGTCGCTCGGACCGACAAGTGTTGTCGACCCGTATTCCTCGATCACCGCTGGTCCCGCCGCTCGGTATCCGATTGCCAACCGATCGCGGCGCAGAACCGGGGTTTCGACGCGGCTCAGCGCCTCCCCGAAATAAACCAGACGCTTTGCCGCCGCCGGGACGTCGGCTCCCTCGGTGACTGGTCGCAAGCCCTCGAGCTTCGGCCGTTCCATGCGCGCATAGCCAGTCAGCACCAGGCTGACGAATTCAATCGGCGCGTTGGCCTCGACATGCCCGTATTTGCGCTCGTAATTGGCCTCGAATGCGCGGCGGAAAGAGCCGAGGTCGTTCGCTGCGCCGAGCGGCGTTCGCAAAGTATGACGCTGACCATGGAAGCGCATATCTGCTTGACGGTCGAAAGTGATCGATGGCGATGCGAGCTCGCGATCGAGCTGGCTGCGCATGCGCCCTTCCATCGTTGTGAAGACTTCCTCGATATCGGCCAGCGATTCCGACGCGAGGTCGCGGAGGAAAGTGCGCGTCTCGTCAACGCGCGCGTCCGCAAGGATCATTCCTAGCGCCGAGAAGATCCCCGGCTCCGGCGGAATGATCACCTGTGGAATGTTCAGTTCGCGCGCGATCTGGGCGGCGTGCAGAGGACCCCCGCCGCCAAAGGCAAACAGTGTAAAGTCGCGCGGGTCGAGACCGCGCTCGATCGTTACCTGCCTGATGGCGCCAGCCATGGTCATCGTACCGAGCGCGAGAATCCCCTGCGCTGTCTCGTCGAGACCGCCCGCACCCGAGAATCCGAGCGGCGTTGCCACGCAAGCCTCGATCGCGTGCCGCGCGGCGACTTCGTCGAGCCGCATCTCGCCGCCTAAAAAGGACTGCGCGCCGATGCGCCCGAGTACGAGATTGGCATCGGTGATCGTCGGCTCTGCCCCGCCACGGGCGTAGCAAACAGGACCCGGCGCTGAGCCGGCGCTGCGCGGCCCGACATGCAGGCGGCTCTGCTCGTCGAGCCAGGCGATCGAGCCGCCGCCGGCGCCGACCTCGACGATGTCGAGCACGGCGCCGCGCACAGGAAAGCCCCGCTCGCTGCCGCCAATGTAATAAGGCGATTTCACATCAAAACGGCCATTCTCGATGACCGCGCATTTTGCGGTCGTGCCGCCCATGTCGAATGCAATGACCTTTGCGAGGCCAAGTGCATCAGCGTAAGCGGCAGTACCGATACATCCGCCCACAGGGCCCGATTCGACGAGCATCACCGGCTGCTGCTCGGCGCGCTCAACCGAGAAGACGCCGCCATTCGATGCCATCAGATAGAAGCTTCGTGCCAGCCCCTCGCGTCTCAGCCTTGTATCGAGGCGGCGCACGTAATCTTTGAGACGGGGACCTACATAGGCATTGGCGACCGCCGTGGCGGTGCGCTCATATTCATACCATTCGCGCGTCAGCTCGGTTCCAGCGGTCACGTAGACCCCAGGCAGTGCCTCCCGCAGAAACGCCGCTGCAGCGTCCTCGTGCCGCTTGTCGATGTAGGAATTGAGGAAGGAGATCGCGACAGCTTCGATGCCCAGCGGCCGCAGCCGCTCTGCCAGACCGGCGAGCGCAGCGTGGTCGAGCGGCACGAGGATCTCGCCATTCGCGGCGATCCGTTCGGGAATGCAGAAGCGCAAATCCCGAGCGACCAACGGTGGGTTGCGCTTATACCGGAAGTCGAAAGGGATCGGCCGATTCCCGCGGCCTACCTCAAGCACGTCGCGAAAGCCTTCGGTCGTAACGAGGGCTGTTTTTGCTCCATTGCGCTGAATGAAAGTGTTGATGACGAGCGTCGTGCCGAACTTCACCACGGCGGCGTGATCGAGCTCGACCTTGGCCTTGCGGAGGCACTCCATCACACCCTCGACAAGGTCGTCATAGGTGGTGAGCGCTTTGGCATAGACGATACGCCCGCGATCACTGTCGTATGCCGCGAGATCGGTAAACGTGCCGCCAGTATCCGCCGCCAAGATATAGGTCATCGTGAACGCTTCTCCAGCCGCCGAGTGTTCGCCGTCGGCAACATGTATTCATCTCGATACGGCATCGATTTGTCCAGTCGCGATGAATGCTTCCCAGCGCCCACTTCGTCCGGGTCCCGCAGCACTTGCAGAGCTACACGGGCTCTGAAATGGCCATAAACTGGCACCATTTGGCCCAACGTTCGGGGCCAGCTCAAAGCCAGAACGGACCTCCTGATAAACGAGGGCATATCGGGTAGGAGGTCAATTGAGATTGCCGCCCTTTGGCGTGAGGTTGATCTTGCTAAAGCATTTCTGCCTGTTCGTCGGAGACTATTTCCAACAAGACGGTGCGCCGTAGGCAAGTGCGGGTCGGCGAGACACTTCTATCGCTCACTCGGGCGCCCCCTTCTGCCGAAGCAGGAATATTGACGCCGATCTCGGCGCGAAGTAAGTGCGGAAAAGATCTCGTGATGGCGGGCGTTTCATCGAGACGGTGAAGCGCGTAGAGACGCAAACTTAGGGCTGATAGCAGGCTGCGCGCCCGTCATCGAGAGCCGCTTTGCCATGACGTTGCTGTCGTCGCTCAAAACAAATTTAGGGAGGATCACGATGCGACAACTCTGTTTACGCCTGGCTTTCGTGATTGGCGCACTTGCTTCGCTTCCGCTCGTCGCGGTGCCGGCGGCAGCGGCGGAAGAAGTGTTTCATGCCGGCACACCGGCGGGACGCGCCTTCGCGTTTCTGCCGCTCCGGATTGGCGTCTATGAGGGTCTCTTCGACAAGAACGGCCTCGACATTAAGGTCACGGATTTTGGCGGCGGCGCGAAGCTCCAGCAGGCGATGGTGGCCGGCGGCATCGATCTGGCAGTTTCGGCAGGGACGGACATGGCGTTCATCGCCAAGGGCGCACCGGAAAAAGCCGTGGCCGCAGCCGGCTACGGCACCTCGCTCGGCATTGTGGTTCCCTATGATTCACCGGCGAAGACCCCGAGCGGCCTCAAGGGCAAGAAGATCGGGGTCACGACCCCAGGCTCGTTTACCGAGTGGCTGCTAAAGGGCTTCATGCGCCAACAGGGCTGGGGACCGCAGGGCGTTAAAATCGTCTATGTCGGGAACATCACCAATGAGATCGCGCTCCTCACGGCGAAGCGCATCGGCGGCGTCGTGGCGCCAGACGCCCTCGGGTACCAGCTTGGACTTTCAAAGCGCGGACGCCTTTTGCTCCCGCGTTTTGATATCGGATCCCATTTCTTGGGGCAGGCGCTTTATGCGTCCGAGCGCCTCATCCACGATCATCCGGACGTCGTGC
>JBJKPV010000072.1:0-16080 GCA_046706015.1 Allostellaceae bacterium
ACGCCAGCGCGCGCATCTTCGCCAGCCCCCTGGCGCGGCGCATCGCCGCCGAAGCGAAAATCGATCTTGCGCGCGTTACCGGCACGGGCCCGCATGCCCGCATCGTCAGGCACGATGTCGAGGCGGCGATGAAGGGTCGCACAGCGGCGAAGCCGGGCGCAGCACCCGCCGCGCGCGCGCCCTCGGCGCCGTCGATGCCCGCGCCCACGCCCGCCGCGGGCGCGGCAGGTCCCGCGCGCTATACGAAAGATCAGGTCGCGGCCTTGGCCGGCAACACGCCCTATACCGCGCTGCCGGTCACGGCGATGCGCCGCGTTATCGCCACGCGGCTCAGCGAATCCGAGGTGGTGCCGCATTATTTCCTCACCGTCGACTGCGCGATCGACGCGCTTTTGAAGGTGCGCTCCGACATCAACGACGCGCTCGGCATCAAGAGCTCGGTCAATGATTTCGTCATCAAGGCGACGGCCTTGGCCTTGCGCAAAGTGCCGGCGGTCAACGCGACCTGGAGCGAGGAGGCTAACCTGCAATGGCAGGACGTCAATGTCGCGGTCGCGGTCGCGCTGCCCGAAGGCCTCATCACGCCGATCATCAAGCACGCCGACAAGAAGGCGATCCCGCTGATCTCGGTGGAGATGCGCGAGCTCGCCGAGCGCGCCAAGGCAGGCAAGCTGAAGCTCGACGAGTTCCAGGGCGGCACGATCTCGATCTCGAATCTCGGCATGTTCGGCACGCGGCAATTCACCGCCGTCATCAACCCACCGCAAAGCGCGATCATCGCGGTGGGCGCGGGCGAGAAGCGGCCGGTGGTGAAGGACGGCGCGCTTTCGGTCGCGACGGTGATGAGCTGCACCGCGACCTTCGATCACCGCGTCGTCGACGGCGCGCTCGGCGCGCAGTTCATGTCGGCGTTCAAGAAGCTGATCGAGGCGCCGGGCGCGTTGTTGCTTTAGAGTCTGCGAGCGTCGAACCGTCATCGTGTGTCATGGCCGGGCTTGACCCGGCCCTCCACGTGTCGGCCTTGTTGAAGTCGTGGATGCCCGGGACGAGCCCGGGCATGACGTGAATAGAACACGGTGCTGCCGGCACTAGGAGAACATCAGTGGCAGAAACTTCTTTCGATACGGTGGTGGTGGGCGGCGGGCCGGGTGGCTATGTCGCCGCCATTCGCGCGGCGCAGCTGGGCATGAAGACCGCGGTGGTCGAGCGAGAGAATCTGGGCGGCATCTGCCTCAATTGGGGCTGCATTCCAACCAAGGCGCTGCTGCGCTCCTCGGAGATCAGTCATCTTCTCCATCATTTGGGCGATTACGGGTTTTCGGCCAAGGACATCACCTTCGACACCAAGAAGATCGTCGAGCGTTCGCGCAAAGTGGCAAAGCAGCTCTCGAATGGCGTCGCTTTCCTGATGAAGAAGAACAAGATCACCGTCTTCGACGGCACGGCGACCTTGGCGGGCGGCGGCAAGCTCGATGTCGCAAAGGACGGCAAGTCGCTGGGCACGCTTTCGGCGAAAAACATCATCCTGGCCACCGGCGCCCGCGCCCGCGCGCTGCCCGGCCTCGAGCCCGACGGCAAGCTGATCTGGACCTATCGCGAGGCGATGGTACCGCCCGCCTTGCCCAAATCCTTGCTCGTGGTCGGCTCGGGCGCGATCGGCATCGAGTTCGCGAGCTTTTATCGCAATCTCGGCTGCGAGGTGACGGTGGTCGAGGTCTTGGATCGCGTGCTGCCGGTCGAGGACGAGGAGATCTCGGCCTTCGCCAAGCGATCCTTCGAAAGGCAGGGCATGAAGATCTTCACCTCGACCAACGTGAAGGAATTGAAGAAGGGCGCCGACAGCGTCACCGCGACGCTCGTCAGCGGCGACAAGACGCAGAGCATCACGGTCGAGCGCGTGATCCTCGCTGTCGGCATCGTCGGCAATGTCGAGAATTTGGGGCTCGAGAAGACCAAGGTGAAGGTCGAGAAGACGCATATCGTGATCGATCAATGGTGCAAGACCAGCGAGCCCGGCATCTATGCGCTCGGCGACGTGGTCGGCCCGCCCTGGCTCGCGCACAAGGCGATGCACGAGGGCGTGATGTGCGTCGAGCGCATCGCCGGCCTCAACAATGTCCATCCGCTCAACACCAACAACATCCCGGGCTGCACCTATTGCATGCCGCAAGTGGCGAGCGTCGGCCTGACCGAGAAGAAGGCGAAGGAAGCGGGCTACGACGTCAAGGTCGGCCGCTTTCCCTATATCGGCAACGGCAAGGCCATCGCTCTTGGCGAGCCCGAGGGGATGGTCAAGACCGTGTTCGATGCCAAGACCGGTGAGCTCCTGGGCGCGCATATGATCGGCGCCGAGGTGACCGAGCTCATCCAGGGCTACACCATCGCCAAGACCATGGAAGGCACGGAGCAGGATCTGATGGAGACCGTGTTCCCGCATCCGACCTTGTCGGAGATGATGCATGAATCGGTGCTCGACGCCTATGGCCGCGCGCTCCATATCTGAGACCGCGCGCGGCGCGGCCGAAGGCGAGACGCGATGATCACGCCCGCTTATGTGCGCACCATGGCGGCTTACAATTCGGAGATGAACCGGCGCCTCTACGGCCCGGCGTCGCGTCTCTCGGACGCGCAGCGCAAGGAAGAGCGCGGCGCCTTCTGGGGCTCGCTGCACAAGACCTTGGCGCATATCCTCTGGGGCGACCGGATGTGGATGTCGCGCTTTGCCGGCTGGGAGAAGCCCGGAACCGGGTTGAAGCAGAGCGTGCTGTGGATCGACGATTTCGCGGCGCTCCAGGAGCAACGTTACGCCCTCGATGCGCGGATCGAGGAGTGGGCGAAGGGCGTCACCCAGCCCTGGCTCGACGAGACTCTCGCCTGGTTCAGCGCCGCGGCGCAGCGCGAGTTTTTTCTGCCGCGGAGCCTATTGGTGACGCATTTCTTCAATCATCAGACGCATCATCGCGGCCAGGCGCATGCGCTCATCACGGCGTTGGGCGAGCGCACCGAGGACACGGATCTCTTCCTGGTCGTGCCGGCGATCATCGATGCTTGACGGTCGCGCTCGCTCTCGCCACATCTGAAGCGATGGAAACGCCGCCGCTCCGCCACCCCGAAAAGGCCCATAAGCCCGACAATCCGCCGGCGAAGAAGCCGGCCTGGATCCGGGTCAAAGCGCCCAACAGCCGCGAATATTTCGAGACGCGCGATCTGATGCGGCGCTTAAAGCTCAACACGGTGTGCGAGGAAGCGGCCTGCCCCAATATCGGCGAGTGCTGGAAGGAAAAGCACGCGACGGTGATGATCCTGGGCTCGGTCTGCACCCGCGCCTGTGCCTTTTGCAACGTCGCGACCGGACGGCCCGATTTGCTCGATCCGCATGAGCCGCTTCATGTCGCCGAGGCGGTGGCGCGGCTGGGCCTCAACCATATCGTCGTGACCTCGGTCGACCGCGACGATCTCGCGGATGGCGGGGCAGGGCAGTTCGTCGCCACGATCGAGGCAATCCGCGCCGCCGCGCCGCAAACCACGATCGAGGTGCTGACGCCGGATTTTTTGAAGAAAGAGGGCGCGCTCGAGCGCGTGGTCGCGGCCAAGCCTGACGTCTTCAACCACAATCTCGAAACGGTACCGCGGCTCTATCAGAGCGTCAGGCCGGGCGCGCGCTATTTCCATTCGCTGCGGCTCCTCGATCGCGTCAAGGAGCTCGATCCCGCGATGTTCACCAAATCCGGGCTGATGGTGGGGCTGGGCGAGGAGATCGCGGAGGTCCATCAGGTGATGGACGATCTGCGCGCGGCAGATGTCGATTTCCTCACCATCGGCCAGTATCTCCAGCCGACGGTGAAGCATCATGCGGTCGCAAGATTTGTCGAGCCTGCCGAATTCGACGGGTTGAAGCGGCAGGCTTTCGGCAAGGGCTTCCTCATGGTCGCGGCCTCGCCGCTGACGCGCTCCTCCTATCTCGCGGGCGACGATTTCCAAAAACTGCGCGAGGCGCGCCGCGCCAAGCTCGCGGCAGCGGCGCCCGCGCCCTAAGCGCTCATCGATGCCGACCCACGCCGAGAAGAAGCTGCTGCCCTATAGCCAGGCGCAGCTCTTCGACCTGGTCGCCGATATCGAGCGCTATCCGGAATTCCTGCCCTGGTGCGTCGGCGCGCGCATCCGCGAGCGCAAGGGCGACGAGATCCTCGGCGATCTGCTGATCGGCTACAAGATGGTGCGCGAGCGCTTCACCTCGCGCGTCGTCCTCTACCGGCCCGACCACATCGATGTGAGCTACTCCGAGGGCCCGTTCAAATATCTGACCAATCATTGGTACTTCATCGAGCAGAAAGACGGCTGCCTGATCGATTTCTACGTCGATTTCGAGTTCCGCTCGCGCTTCCTCCAAGGGATCGTCAAGGTCCTCTTCAACGAGGCGGTGAAGCGCATGGTCGGCGCCTTCGAGGCGCGCGCGCATGCACTCTATGGCGAGCCGGGCAAGCTGAAGCCGGCCTCGAAGCCGGCGTGAATCGGGCGCGCGGCCGCTTCGCCGATCAGGCGACCGGCGCCGCGCGCATCTGTACGGGCGTGAATTGGCGCGTATCGGTGAGGACCGCGAGCGACAGCGTCTTGCGCTGCGTCGTGTCATTGGCCGAGGTCAGATGCGCGTGCTCGATGCCGTCGGGACCGACGACGATCGCGGTCAGCACCCAGACGGAATTCTGAAACGCCGTGCCGACCTGGCGGTATTGCTGCCCGATTTGCGGTTGCTTCGGGGCCATGGTCTAAGCAAGCTCGCTTTCGATGGCGACGCGCTCATGCCCGTCCTTGAGCGATTTGATGCGGTAACGGCGAATGCCGTGCTCGACCGGCAGCAAGCGAACGATTTCGAATTGTCCGAGCGGCGTCAGCCGAAAATCCCACGCGACGAAGTCGACGATCTGGTTGAGACTGAATTTCGGGTCGGCCATGCGGTTCCTATCCCATTCCCGCCGCAGCGATGCTGCGGCAAATCGTGTGCCGGGAAGAGCTTAGGCGCCTCGCCCGGGATCTCGGGCGATTGTGCCGTGAACCGACCGGCGGAGCAGCGATCAACTAGAGCAAGATCGCGTCAAATGAGAACGGGCGTTTCCATTTGACGCGATCTTGCTCTCGATTCAAAAACTTAGACCATGATTCACGCGTGAAACGGACTCGACGGCGATTCCATTTCACGCGATCATGGTCTAGGCGCGCGTAACCGCCGCGAACGACGACGTCTCAACCCAAATCCTGCGATTGGTCGACATTGGAAGCGAAGGGCCAGATTTGCAAGTCCGACGAATGTCAGCTTGCTGCCACCGGCGCGCTGAGACGGTGCTGTATTTCCGCCTCTTCGAGAAAGACGGCCCCCGACGGATCGCGTATTTCGTAGACGATAAAGCCCATCCGCAACAGGTGACGCGCACGGTCGAGCGCGCCATGCTCGAATTTCTCGGCGGCGGTATTCCGTCCCTCGGTTCCCGCCCGTCGTTTGGTATCCCAGATGAGGGTCCAACGCTCGCCGCTGTCACGGTCGCGGCCGGACAAGAGCTGCCAGCTGAGCGTCGGCTTCGATTGTCGCGGCCATTGGATTGTTGTCACGCCGCGATCTATAGCCAGACGGCGCCGACGAGTCAAATAATGTGGGAAATAACTCTATGCCCATGTTGCTCAATGATATTTTCGATATTTTGGTATGAATTTGGAGCCGCGAAATAATTTCGATGAAAATATTTTGTTGCGAAAATAAATGTGAGGGCCCATATCAATATCAATTGGTTGCGCGCCGACCAAGCTCAGTCGCGCTCCTGACGAAACGCGCAAGCCCATCCATCGCTTTCGGCAGTTTCCACGCGGAAGCCGATCATGAGAGCGGAGATAAGGGACGGTACCGTTCCGACCGCGCGACGATCGACCGCATCGGAGATTCCATGAGACGAACGCTCACAGGCGAGGAGCACCAATTTGTCGCGGTTGTCGCGGCGGAAATCTCCGATCGGAAATCGACGCTTTGGACCGCGGATGCCGCTCGCGAGTTGGCGCGGCCGTCCGACCGGTGCCGGCGGAACGCTCGCAAGGCCGATGGCGCCGGTATGCGCCCACACGAGATCAGGTGATCATGACCGACAAGATCTTCGATCAAGCGTTCCTCGCCCGTCTCTCGCTCGCGGTAAAAAGCGTCGAGCGGGATGGCTTGAAGCCGACCGATCCTGCGCCGCTGTCGCCGGAGGATTACGCCGTGATCTACACGGCCTATGCGGAGAGCGGCGGCGACCCGGCGGCAGCGAAGGAATTGCTCGGTGCGGCGAGTGAGCGGTGCGATCAGGCTCTTGCTCGGATCCTGCAATTCATCGCCGATCAATATCATTTCGGCCCCATCGAGGAACTGGGCGACGACAAGCTGCTGGATCTCGCACGCGACGCGGTGGAGGCGACCGAGCGCTGGATGAACGACGTCGAGCTGCATGACGCGCCGCCGGCGCGGGAAAACCAGCTCCGGATTCTGCTGAAGACGCATTACCGGCTCAGCGAAGCGCAGCTCGATCTCCACGATCGGATTCTCTGGCCGCTGGCTCGATGGATCTCTCCCGAGCATTGACCCGCAGCGCGGACCTGGACGACTCGATGCGCGAGGGCGAGCGATGACGCTGACGTTTCCAAGTCAAATTCGCGGCTGGGATCTCAGACGGAACGTCGTTAATTTCCTCGGCGAGGATGACGGCAAGCCGATGCAATGCGCGATCTCGATGGAAGCCCTGGTCGATCATTTCGGTGCGACGACGCGAACGAGGCAATCCTGTCTGGCCGCTTTCGACCGCTGGCGCGCCGCAATCCAACGGAAGGCCAGCGACAAGCACGAGGCCCAGGATCGGACGGGGCTCGTTCTGCTGCGCTCGGCCGATTTTCCGTGACGCGCCGGCGCGATGCGATTTCCCTTCAAGGTTAACGCGCGACCGGCGATGCGCACGCTGTGCCGATCCGCCCAATTAGGTCCCCCGCGAGCCCGAAATGGTGTAGGGTTGGTGATCGGCGGCGCTTTCCACGGCCTGCCCCGACTGAGAGACCAGAGAACTCGATCGACACGAGTCGCGCTCCCGCCTGATAGAGGAGTTTGCGCATTGAGTTCCCGTGCGATTGTTGTTCTCGCGGTCTTCATGGTCTTGAGCACCGGCTCGATCGCCGATGCCGGGGGCGCGCCGCCAGCGCGCGCGAGTGCCGCCAATGCCTGGATGGAGACGATCCAACTCTTGGAGCACAACGGATACAGCCATGGCGTCATCGTTCAATCGGTGGCCGTGCCGGGCGGGTGGATCGGCTCCGCCGAGAAGGACAATCGACGGGTCGAGGTGGCGGTCGATGCCAAGGGCAAGATCACCGAGCGCCCGCGCCCGGCCTATTGACGAAAGCGGGCGGCATCGATGCGCCCGCTGTTGGGAACATATCGCTCACAGCCAACGGTGAAGTGAATTATGCAGGTCTTCGTACGGGACAACGACGTCAACGCCGCGCTTCGCGTCTTGAAGAAGAAGATGCAGCGCGAGGGAACTTTCCGCGAGATGAAGCGGCGGCGCGCCTATGAGAAGCCGTCGGAACGGCGCGCCCGCGAGCAGGCGGAAGCGGTTCGACGATACCGGAAGGCCATGCGCAAGCGCCTTGAGCGCGAAGGCTATTGATTGCCTCGAAACCTCGTCACCGACCGCAGGGATGAGTCAGCATGATGCAAGCCCATAAATTCAGGCCCGGACAATCGGTCGAGTTCGTCGGCGGCGACGTGCGGCCCCGACCGCTCGGCACCTTCAAGATCGTCCGCGTGATGCCGAGCGAACGCGGCATCCAGCAATATCGAATCAAGTCGGTCACCGACGGCCATGAGCGCGTGGCCACGGAAAGCGACCTCGCCTGATCGCGGCGCAGCATCATTCATCGATCGGCGCGAGGCGCGCGCCGGGCTCGGCATTGATAAGGGCGCGCGGTGGGCCTATATTTATGTCGTCAATCGACCTTGGGTCGGCCCCGTCGTTATGCTCTCGCGAGCCGGACCCCGGTCCCATCCAAATCGCCGTTTTGACCCGCAGCACATGCGTGCTGCGGCGCATTTTTTACGGAGGGGCTCCATGTCCATCGGCACAGTCAAGTGGTTCAATGCGATGAAGGGCTATGGCTTCATCCAGCCGGATGACGGCTCGAAAGACGTCTTCGTGCACATCTCGGCGGTCGAGGTTTCCGGCCTCGGCAGCCTGCGCGAAGGTCAGAAAGTGAGCTACGACATCGAGCGTGGCCAGCAGGGCAAGGTAGCGGCGGTCAACCTCAAGACTGCTTGAGCTTGAGAGCCGACGGGGCGGTCGAAGCCGCCCCGCCTTTTTTCAACGACCGAGATAAATCATCATGCCCGACAATTTGGCGTCGGCCGTCTCCGGCGCCGAACATCGTTCAACGCGCGATCATTTCCGGCAGACTGTCCGGTCAGGTCTGGCGGCCTATGCCAAGCCGGACCGCTGGCGCGCCGCGCTGCAGCTCGCCAACACGATTCTGCCGCTGTTGGCGAGCATGGCGGCGCTCTTCTACGGCCTCGACCGTGGCTATTGGCTCGCGGCGCTTCTCGCGCTACCGGCCGCGCTTCTCGTGGTCAGGCTCTTCGTCATTCAACACGATTGCGGTCATGGCTCGTTCTTGGCGTCGCGTCGCGCCAACGAATCGGTCGGGCTCGTCATCAGCATGCTGACGCTGATGCCGTTTTCTTTCTGGCGGAGGACTCATTCGGTTCACCACGCGACCTCGGGCAATCTCGATCGGCGCGGCACGGGCGACATCGCGACCTTGACCGTCGTCGAATACCGCTCGCGCTCGCCCTGGGGAAGATTGGCCTATCGCTTGTACAGGCATCCGCTCATCCTGTTCGGCGTGGGGCCGGCCTATCTCTTGCTCGTCCGCTATCGCGTCCCGCTCAACCTCCCGCTGCGCAACTGGCAGAGCTGGTTCAGCATCCTCGCCACCGATGCCGTCGCGATCGCGATCGTGGTCGGCTTGGCCATGCTCGTCGGCGTGGTCATGTCGGTGATTGCCTTGGGCGGCGTGTTTTTTCTCGCCACGTCGATCGGCATGTGGCTTTTCTACGTCCAGCATCAATTCGAGGACGCGTATTGGCGGCGCTCGCTGGATTGGGATTTCCATGCCGCCGCGTTGCACGGAAGCTCGTTCTACGACCTGCCCAAGCCGCTTCACTGGTTCACCGCCTCGATCGGGTTCCACCACATCCATCACCTCGTCAGCAAGATCCCGAACTACCGGCTGCAGGCCTGCTACCGGCACATCCCAGAATTACGCCAGGGCAAGCCGCTTACGCTCTGGGCAAGCCTAAAATCCGTGCGCTTGGCCTTGTGGGATGAAGAGCGGCAAAGGCTCGTCTCGTTTCGTCAGGTCGCCACGGCCTGACCGCGAGGGGGCAATGCCTCCCGCAATCGCTTTGGAGGGTGAGATGGCGAAAGAAGATCACTTGGAATTCGACGGCGTCGTGCTCGAGCGCCTGCCCGATGCGCGCTACCGTATCCGCCTCGACAACGGGCACGAGACTCTCGCCTACACCTCGGGGCGCGTGAAGAAAAATCGAATCCGCATCCTCGCCGGTGACCGGGTGACGATCGAGATGACGCCCTACGACCTGACCAAGGGGCGCATCAATTTCCGTCACAAGGACGAGCGCCCGGCGGCCGCCAGCGCCCCGCGGCGGCGGCCGACTTGGCGGCGCTGACGCGTCATCCGGCTTGACGGCAAAGGATCACGAGCGCACGGTTGGTAGCGGTGCCTCGGCACCGGTCGCACAGTTTCGGCGCCTTCCGACAGCAGGCGGCGCTTTGACGTTTTTGTGGCGCTGTCGGGAGCGAGCCTGATGACCGATCTCCGCTTTTTTCGACCGAGCGGCCCGCTCTCCCTCGGCTATATCGCGCGTCAGATCGGCGCCGAGCCGCCCACCGCGGCAGCCGGCGACATCCTCATTCGCGACATCAGTGCACTGGAGACGGCGGAGTGCGGCGACCTCAGCCTCTTTTGCGACGCGCGCTATGTGAGCGCGCTCGTCAATACAAGGGCGAGCGTCGTCGTGACCACGCGTGAATTGGGCCGGCACGCGCCCGACGGAAGGTGCCTGCTTTTCGCCGCCGAGCCGCGATTAGCCTTCGCACAGATCGGGCATTTGCTCTACCCGGCGCCGCCGCTCGAGCCCGGGGTCGCCGGCTCGGCCGAAATCGATCCCAGCGCGGAGATCGGCGTCGGCTCGCAGATCGACGCCGGCGCCGTTATCGGGCGCGACGCGAAAATCGGCCAGCGCTGCCATATCGCGAGCCACGTCGTGCTCGGCGCGGGCGTGACGCTGGGCGATGACTGCCGGATCGGCGCGCACACGGCGATCAGCCATGCGCTGATCGGTGCGCGGGTCGAGATCGCGAGCTGCGTCACCATCGGCGGCCAAGGCTTCGGCTTCGTCGCGGGGCCGAGCGGGATGCTGCGCATGCTGCAGGTCGGCCGCGTCATCATCGGCGACGATGTCGAGATCGGCGCCAATTGCGCGATCGATCGCGGCGCGACGGGCGACACGGTGATCGGCGCCGGCAGCGTGATCGACAATCTGGTTCAGATCGGCCACAACGTTCGCCTCGGGCGCGGTTGCGTGCTCTCGGGCCAAGTCGGCATCGCCGGCAGCACGGTGCTGGGCGACGGCGTGATGGTCGGCGGACAAGCGGCCATCAGCGATCATCTGACGATCGGCGCGGGCGCGCGGATCGCGGGCAAGAGCGGCGTGATGCGCGATGTCGAGCCCGGCGGCAAGGTCGGCGGCTATCCCGCTTTGCCGCTGCGCCAATGGCATCGCCAGACCGCGGGCCTGCTGCGGCTTTTCGGCCGCGGCGGCGGACGTGTTTAGAGGGTTTTCCGCCGAAGCGGAAGCCGGTTCGGCGCAGAAAAAGCGACCAAACCAACGACTCTCGAGCGTGGTCCGATGCAATCTGATCGGAACACACTGTGAAACGCGTCGCACAAAGAAAAAAAGGCTGCGCCCTTTAAAGGACGCAGCCCGCGTTTTCGTCTTCGATCGAGGCTTTAGCGATCGCGCGGGAGACCGGATCTCCCGCGCTCCCGCTTAGCCGCGCCGATGACCGTGGCCGTCGTCGCCGTCATGATCATTGTCGGCATGGCCGTGGTGATCATGCGTCGAGAAGTCGAAGAGGTTCATCATGTCGCCGATCGCCGGGCCGTTGACCGGCTTGTAGGCGCTGCGCCGTCCCATGACCGGGTCCGGGAGATTGTCGCGGCTACGGCGCGAGATCGGCGGCAGGTGCCAGTTCTTCTCGATGAACTTCAGCAGCGAGATGTGGTCATAGTAGGTGTGATCGACGAAGCCCTTCTTCACATAGGGCGAGACAGCGATGAGCGGGATGCGCGTGCCGTCGCCGAAGAAGTCGAGCGCCTGGATGTAGCCCGAATCATAGTACCCGCCGCCTTCATCCGTGGTGATGAAGATCGCGGTCGAGGCCCAGAGCGAGGGATTGGCCTGCACCTGCTTGATCAGATCCTGGATGAAGAGCTCGTAGAGATCGGGATAGGAGTCCGCGGGATGGCCGGCCAGGCTCTCGAACGGCCGCACGAAGGACACGTCGGGCAAGGTGCCGTTGTGCACGTCGTTGAGGAAGGCGCCGTAATTCTGGAGCTTCGCCTCTTCCGACGGGTTGGTCATCGTGCTGATGAATCCCGTCAGCGGATCGCAGATGCCGCAATAGGAATGGAACAGCAGCGGCACGCCGTCGACGGCGCTGGCGAATTGGGTCGGGTCGTTGCCCCGGTCGCCCGAATAGTACTTCCATGACACGCCATGAGCGGTCATGTCGTCGGCGATGGTCGGCACGCTTTGCGGCGGCAGGGTGAACTGGTCCGAGCCGAGCTGGCGGGGATTGGCGCTGGTCTGGTTCCAATAGAGGTTGTAGTTGTTGAGAAGGTAATAATGTCCGGGCGCGCAGTTGTTGTGGCGCACGCCTTGCTTTTCCAGCTCCTCGTCGACCGAATGGACGCCCGGCGCGAAGCTATCCGAGCAATCGACATAGGACCCGCCGCCATAGCCGTCCTGCGTGTAGAGATTGTTGGTGCCGGGCTGCGGGTCGGGGTTTTCGATCTGGTTGCTGTAGGGCACCGCGGCCTTGCCGTTGAGCTTGCTGGGATCGGTGAAATAGCCCGCATCCCCGGTCACCAGCGCGATGAAATTGGCGCCGGTGCCGCCCATGATCGCCTGATGGTAATTGTCGCTGATCGCGTATTGGTCGGCGAGCCCCTTGAAGATCGCCGCGTCGCCGGGCTGGGCGTGGCCTTGCGCGTCGGTGAAGGGGTTCATGTTGTAGAAGCCCAGCGAGATCGCGCCTTCCATCGGGTTGAACGGTGGCGGCGCGCCGTTGGAGCCGGTGCCGATGGTCTGTTCGACCCAGGCGAATTTATCCATGCGCCCGCCATCGAAATCCTGCCACATCTGGAAGAAGCGGTGCACGGGGTCGCCGGTATAGGCGGCGTAGGGCACGTATTTGCTGATCTGGTAGGGACCATTGGGCAGATCCGCGGGGAAGCGCGTGTCGAGCACGCCCTGGGGCAGGCCGATGCCGTAGGTGGTGTAGGGCTGCGGCAGGGCCGCGTAAGGACCGGTCGAGTAGGTCTCGGCGTGGTACTTGTGCTGATCGAGGCCGATCATCTGCGCGCCCTTCGAGAAATTCGGGCCCGGCGTGCCGTTGGCGTTGACGATGCCCTCGCTCAAGAGGTTGTTGATGGCCTGGCCGTGCTGCGGCTGATAGGTGCCGAAGAGATTGTCGAAAGTGTGGTTCTCGCCGACGATGATGATCACATGCTTGATCGGCGTCGCCGTCTTGGCAAGCGCCGGTGCCGTGCCGAGGGCGCAGAGCGCGCTCGCGGCGAGGCAGAGCGAAGTCAAAAATGGCTTCGGTCCCATGAAGTCCCTCCTGTTCAATTCGTGACATAAAGGGAGCGTGCAGGCGAAGGAGGTTCTTCTCGCTTCGCGTTGCTGGCGGGGCTCGCCATGCTCCCTGGCGCGCAATCTTTGACGAAAGCAATTTCAGGCCGATGTCGCGACGAAGGCAGTTCCGTGAACGCGGGCGTCGCTGCGCGTCAAAATTCCGAGTCGATGCGAAATTTTTTCGCGACGCCGCCGACGGTCACATCTTGGTCACGGAGTTGCGGCGCGCGATCGCCGTGCGATCTCGAAGGATCGATCCGCGATGTCGCTTCCTTACAAATCTGACAGAAAGCGAAGGGCTTCTTGAAAGCGGTCGGAGCCGTTAGTCTGCGACGAGACCGCCGCGGAGGATCGCAATGGACTACGCCTGGACATGCCATTGCTGCGGAAAGCAATTCAATACATTGCCGCTCGATTTTGCGTGTCGGGCACCTGATCGGTGGCTCGCTCTGCCTGAGAATGAGCGCGAGCGGCGCGGCAAGCTCGATAGCGATCTCTGCAAAATCGACGAGGACTCGTTCGTTCGCGGCTGCCTCGAAGTGCCGATCATCGGCCGAGAGGAGGTGTTCATTTGGGGCGTCTGGGTATCCGTGTCGAGACAAAGCTTCGAGCGCATCCTCGAGCTTTGGGATGCGCCCGTGATAGCCGACGAGCCGCCGAAATTCGGTTGGCTTTGCAATAACCTTCCGCATTATCCGGCGACCTTGGGCCTTAAGACGCGCCTTCATCTGCGCAACGGCGGCGTGCGCCCTGCGATCGAGCTCGAGCCGACCGACCATCCGCTTGCGGTCGAGCAAAGGTCCGGCATCCCGCTTCAACGCGTCGAAGAAATCGCCGCCGCGCTTTCGTTGCGCCATTGATCGGGGCGCGGGTGGGTGGGCAGGGTTGGGCAGGAGCCAGGCCGGGCCTCCGCATATGGTTTTCCGAGCCCGCCCCGGCGCGATAGACTTACGCCAACGAGGCGAGGGGAGGGAATGCCATGTACACCGCGACCAAGGACATCAAGCTTCCGACCACGATCACGGGCTCGCTGCCGCGGCCCTTGTGGTACACGGAGAAACTCGGTCATCCCAGCTTCATGGAGGCGATGATCAACGCGCGCTACCGCGAGCAATATACCGACGCGGTCTCGTGCTATCTGCGCGACCAGGAGCTGGCCGGGCTCGACATCGTCACCGACGGGGATGCGCGCTTCGACACCGAGGTCGGCGGCTATAGCTGGTTCTCCTATCCGCTGACCCGGCTCGCCGGCATCGATTATGCCTCGGCCTATGGAAGGCCGACCCTGATGGGGCGCGTGCCCTTCGCGCGCGGGCACATCCTCCATGAAGGGCTCGAGGCGCGCATCCAGGCGACCATCACCGGCCCGATCGGTCGCGGCAAGCTGCAATACCCGGCGCTTTATTTGACGGCGCAGGGGCTGACCCAGAAGCCGATCAAGTTCGGCACGATCACCGCGGAGCTGCTGGGCCTGGCGCTCAAGGACACGCACTATAAGAGCCGGCGCGAACGCATCCTGGCGATTGCGGACGCGATCCATGACGAGCTCGAGGATGTCGTGAAGGCGGGCTGCACCGTGATCCAGCTCGAGGAGCCGCAGCTTCATCTGGCGCCGCTGCGCGGCGCGGTCGATGACGAGCTGTCGCTCGATTTCTTCGTCGAGGTCTTCAACCGCACCGTGCGCGGCTTGCGCGACAAATGTGAGGTGTGGGGGCATAGCTGCTGGGGCAACCCCTCGCAGCAGCGCATGTTCGCGACCAACCAGAGCTACAAATCCTCGCTCGCGCATTACAACAAATGCGACGCCGACGTGCTCACCTTCGAGACCTGCACCTCGGGCGGGATGGATCTCGAGGCGATCGGCAAGGAAATCACCGGCAAGAAGATCGCCATCGGCGTCATCGACCATCACACGCTTCAGGTCGAGACGCCCGAGGAGGTGGCGGGGATGATCCGCAAGGCGCTCAAATCGATTCCGCCCGAGCGTCTCGTGATCTCGTCCGATTGCGGCATGGGGCGCGAGGGCATGAGCCGCAAGCACGCCTTCTTCAAGATGGTGTCACTGGTCCAGGGCACCAACATCGTGCGCCGCGAGCTGGGCCTGCCCGAGGCCCAATGCCGCGCCGCCGATCCGCGCTACACGCTGACGCTTCAGGGGTGAGGTTTCGTCGAGGCGCGGCGCCAGCCCTGTGCCTGGCGCTCGGCGGCGACAGCGTCGGCGAAACTCGAACTCGTGATGAAAGACGAGCGCGACCGGTCGGACCGGGCTATCCCGACACCTGGGCCTAGGCCACGGCGATGATGACGTGCGCCTGAATTTTGGCGGCAACCTCGCCGCTGCCATGTCTCGCCGCAATCGCGGCTTCTGCATAGTCGGTTGCGGCCTCCAGCTTTGCCGCGTCCCGGGCCAGGATTTCGCTGCGCAGAACCGTTCCCTGACAATAGGCGACGGCCGGAATGCGCGGCGAGGATGCACGGCTTTCCTCGGCTCGCGTCTCGATCGCCACAGAGGAGAAACCGGCGTCCTCGAGCTCGCGACGGATCAGTGTAGTATCGTGATAGCCGTGCGGCGTGCGGGCGAGAAAGCGCGGCGGATCGTTCGGAAACATCTTTGCGAGAGCGTTCGTCACGTCATCGGCAAAGACGTTCTCCTCGATGCGATCCCAGACGCTGAACAAGAAATGTCCGCCGGGCTTCAGGACTCGCCTTGCTTCGCGGTAGCCGGCGATCCGGTCGGGAAAGAACATCGCGCCGAACTGACAGCAAACGAGATCGAAAGCCGCATTTTCAAACGGCAGCGCCAGAGCATCCGCTTGGCGCCATGTGATCCGCGTGTCGGGCGGTTGCCGCGAGGCGGCGTAGTCGAGCATCGGCTGGTTGAGGTCGGTGACGATATAGCTTGCGCCGGGGGACAGTCTTGGCGCCACCGCGCGGGTGACGACCCCGCTGGCCGCGGCGGTCTCCAAAACGGCGCTCGGCGAGAACGACGCCGCGCGTTGTGCGAGATCCGCGGCGTAGGGCTCGAAGATCAACGGCACCATATGGCGGTCGTAGTTTTCCGGAATCGAGCCGGCGAA
>JBJKPV010000073.1:0-4440 GCA_046706015.1 Allostellaceae bacterium
CCGGTGCGCGAGCGGATCGACGTCTTCCATAACTTGATTCTCCTCCCGATCATCACCGTGATCACGGTCTTCGTGCTCGGCCTCCTCGTCTATGTGATGTGGCGCTACAACGCCAAGCGCAACCCGATGCCCTCGAAGACCACGCACAACACGCTGCTCGAGGTGGCGTGGACGACCGTGCCGCTGTTGATCCTGGTGGCGATCTGGTTTCCCTCGATCAAGCTGCTCTATTTCGAGAACCGCTACGATAGCGGGGGTCAGAAGCCCGACATGACGCTCAAGGTCACCGGGCATCAATGGTACTGGTCCTACGAATACCCGGATCAGGGCAATATCGCCTTCGACTGCTACATCCTGTCGGATGCCGACGACATCAAGGAGCACAAGCCGCGACTCTTGGGCGTCGACAATCCGGTCGTGCTCCCGGTCGGCGCCAAGGTGCGCGTGCAGGTCACCAGCACCGACGTGATTCACAGCTGGTACGTTCCCTCGGCCGGGGTGCAGGAATACGCGGTGATCGGCCGCACCAATGAAAGCTGGATGGAGTTCGAGCACACCGGCACTTTCTATGGCCAGTGCAATCAGCTTTGCGGCGTCAATCATTCCTTCATGCCGATCGAGATCGACGTCGTCAGCAAACCGGCTTTTGAAGCCTGGGTGGCGCAGGCGAAGAAGAAGTTCGCCCGGAACGGCAGCGCGCCGGGCGCGCTGCACCTCGCCGCGGCCGGCGAGTAGCAACCGCATTCGTTATTTCGATTTCGCGAGGTAGGGCGATGGCATACGGAACGGACGTCCATGGTCATGGCGCGGCCCACGGGGAGCACCGCCCAAGCTTCTGGGCACGGTGGCTGTTCTCGACGAATCATAAGGATATCGGCACCCTCTACATCATCTTCGCCATTACGGCGGGGCTCTTGGGCGGGGTCTTCTCGGAGATCATGCGCTACAATTTGATGCGCCCCGGCGACGTGCTCTTCCACAACGATCACCAGCTCTACAACGTCATCATCACCGCGCACGGCCTCACCATGGTGTTCTTCCTGGTGATGCCCGCCCTGATCGGCGGGTTCGGCAACTGGTTCGTGCCATTGATGATCGGCGCGCCGGACATGGCGTTCCCGCGCATGAACAACATCAGCTTCTGGCTGCTGGTGCCCTCATTCCTGCTGCTCCTCGGCTCGACCCTGGTCGGCAATCCCGCCGGCGCGGGCGTGGGCTGGACGGTCTATGTGCCGCTCTCGGATGCCACCTACCACCCCGGACCCGCCGTCGACATGGTGATCTTCTCGCTGCATCTGGCGGGCGCGTCGTCGATCATGGGCGCGATCAATTTCATCACCACGATCTTCAACATGCGCGCGCCGGGCATGACCCTGCACAAGATGCCGCTCTTCGTGTGGTCGATCCTGGTGACCGCGTTCCTGCTGCTTCTGTCGCTGCCGGTGCTGGCGGGCGCCATCACCATGCTGCTGACCGACCGCAATTTCGGCACGAGTTTCTTCAACCCGGCGGGCGGCGGCGATCCGCTGCTTTTCCTCAACCTCTTCTGGTTCTTCGGGCATCCCGAGGTCTACATCATGATTTTGCCGGCTTTCGGCATCATCAGCCAAGTGGTCTCGACCTTCTCGAAGAAGCCCGTCTTCGGCTATCTCGGCATGGCCTATGCGATGGTCGCGATCGGCGTGGTCGGGTTCGTCGTCTGGGCCCACCACATGTACACGACGGGCATCAGCGTCGACGCGCAGGCCTATTTCACGACCGCCACCATGGTCATCGCGGTGCCGACCGGCATCAAGATATTCTCGTGGATCGCGACGATGTGGGAGGGCTCGATCGAGTTCAAGACGCCGATGCTGTTCGCGATCGGCTTCCTCTTTCTTTTCACGGTCGGCGGCGTTACCGGCGTCGTGCTTTCCAATGCCGGCGTCGATCACTATCTGCATAACACCTATTACGTCGTCGCCCACTTCCATTACGTGTTGAGCCTCGGCGCGGTGTTCGGGCTCTTCGCCGGCTTCTATTACTGGTTCGGCAAGATGACGGGCCGGCAATACAACGAGACCTTCGGCCAGATCCATTTCTGGACCACCTTCATCGGCGTCAATCTGACTTTCTTCCCGATGCACTTCCTGGGGCTCGCCGGCATGCCGCGGCGCATCAGCGATTATCCCGATGCCTTCGCCGGCTGGAACATGGTGGCGTCGATTGGCTCTTATATTTCCTTCGCCTCGACCCTGTTCTTCGTCTTCATCATTTTCCACACGCTCTTCGCCGGAAAGCGGGTTGGCGCCAATCCCTGGGGCGAAGGCGCCACCACGCTCGAATGGACGCTCTCCTCGCCGCCGCCCTTCCACAGCTTCGATGAATTGCCGGTGATCACCTCGGGCCCCGGTCATTGAGCGAAAGGAGCATCGCGCTCGTGGCTGATCTCTCCGTCACCGGACTGGCCTCACCGTGTGCGGAGCGCGTGTGTGCGCTCGCGCCGCCGCCGATCACGGCCGCCCCGGCGATCGGCGACTATATCGCGCTGCTGAAGCCTCGGGTGATGTCGCTCGTGGTCTTCACCGGCTGGGTCGGGCTCTATCTCGCGCCCGGGCACCTTGATCCCGTGCTCGCCTTCACCGCGGTGCTGTGCATCACCGTTGCTGCCGGCGCGGCCGGCGCCATCAACATGTGGTACGAACGCGACATCGACGCGGTGATGGAGCGCACGCGCGGGCGGCCGTTGCCGGGAGGGCGGATGGCGCCTGGCGACGCACTCGGCTTCGGCGTCGTGTTGGCAGTCGGCTCCGTCTTGATGATGGGGCTCGCGCTCAACGTCGTGGCGGCGCTGTTGCTCGCGCTCACCATCGCTTTCTATGTCTTCGTCTACACCATCTGGCTGAAGCGTCGCACGCCGCAGAACATCGTCATCGGCGGTGCCGCCGGCGCGCTCCCGCCGCTGGTCGGCTGGGCCGCGGCGACCGGCCAAGTCGGCGTGCCGGCGTTGGCGCTCTTCGCCTTGATCTTCTTTTGGACGCCACCGCATTTCTGGGCGCTGTCGCTCTATCGGGCCGGCGACTATGCCAAGGCGGGCGTGCCGATGATGCCGGTCGTGGCGGGCGCGCGCGAGACCAAGAAGCAGATGCTGCTCTACACGATCGTGCTGTGGCCGGTGGCGTTGGCGCCGGCCTGGCTCGGCATCGCTGGCTGGATCTATGGCGCCGCGGCGCTGCTCCTCTCGGCGCTTTTTACGCTTTGTGCATGGCGCGTGCTGCGCGACCCCGGCGAGCGCGCGGCTAAGCAGATGTTTGGCTTCTCGCTGCTTTATCTCTTCCTCCTCTTCGCTCTTCTCGTGGCGGATCATGCGCCGGGTCTCGCCGCGGCATTGGGATTATGAGCCGGGTTGCCGCGGTGGATGATTGGCGCAAGCGTCAGCGCGGGAAGAACCTGGCGCTTCTGGGCGTGCTGCTGGCGCTGATCGTCCTGCTTTTCTTTGTCACCATCGCGCGCTTGGGGTCGTTGCATTGACCGCGCCGGCCCATCCGTTCCACAAGGCCAGTGTCGCTTTGGGCGCCGCTGGTGCTACCGTCCATTTCGACCATTGACCGCCGAGATCAGAAGATGAGCATGGAACCCGCCGAGCACTTCGACTTTGACGGCCACAAGCACCCCTATCACCTCGTCGTTGCGTCGCGCTGGCCGATCGTCGGGGCGGGCGTGGCCGGACTCTTGGCCGGCGGCGCGGTGCTGTTCCTTCATGGCTATGGCTGGGAAGTCATGGTGTTGGGCTTCCTCGGCGTGCTCGGCGTCATGTTCGTGTGGTGGCGCGATGTCATCCGCGAGGCCGTTTATGGCGGCTTCCACAATCCGGTGGTTCAGATCGGCCTGCGTTTCGGCATGGCGCTCTTCATCGCCTCGGAGGTGATGTTCTTCGCCGCTTTCTTCTGGGCCTTCTTCGCCTCCTCGCTGTTTCCGGTCGGCGGCGTCTGGCCACCGAAGGGTATCCATCCCTTCGATCCGTTCGAGGTGCCGTTCCTCAACACGCTGGTGCTGCTGACGTCGGGGACGACCGTCACCTGGGCGCATCACTCCCTCATCGAAGGCGATCGCAAGGGCCTCATCCAAGGTCTCGCGCTGACCGTCTTCCTTGGCCTCTGCTTCACTTCGTTGCAGGTTTACGAGTACAGCCACGCGGCTTTCGGCTTCACCCAGGGGATCTATCCCTCGACCTTCTTCATGGCGACCGGCTTTCACGGCGCGCATGTGATCATCGGCACGACCTTTCTCTTCGTCTGCCTCATTCGCGCCATCAAGGGTCATTTCCGTCCGGACCATCATTTCGGCTTTGAGGCGGCGGCCTCGTATTGGCACTTCGTCGACGTGGTCTGGCTGTTCCTCTTCATCTGCGTCTATTGGTGGGGCGGCAGCGGCGCGACCTACGGCGGGTGAGACGGTGAG
>JBJKPV010000074.1:0-9155 GCA_046706015.1 Allostellaceae bacterium
CGGGCCGGGCAAAAAGCTCGTCGTAATGGACCAGCACCGGATCCCCGAGCGGCACCGGCACGCCGTGACGAAACGTCCACTCGCCGCGATCGCAATCCTCGGCACGGACATAGCCGTTCAAGTAGAAACGCCGGTCATGCGCCGTGCAATTCGGGCCGGAGCCATGGATCGTGTAAAGATTCCACAGTGCCAGGTCGCCGGGCTCGAGCGTAACGTCGACAAGGCGCGCAGGATCCAGACCACAACGCGCCAGCCGCGCATCCGCCATGTGCTGCTCGAGCACCGGTCCCTCGCCGGTGATCTCGACTTCGCCCATAACGTGTGAGCGTGGCAGAAGCCGCAACGCGCCGCTCTCCTTCGTGTGCGGGTCGATCGCGTGCCCGGTCTGCACGTAGGAATGTGCAAGATTATGATAAGCGCTGCGCGGCCGGCGGAAGCGCACGTCTTGGTGAAAGGCGAAATCGGCGGCGGTGGCGCCGGGCGGCTTCCAGTGGAGCTGATTGATGATCTGCTTCACATCGCTGCCGAGCAGCGGCTGGAGCAGGGCGAGCCAGCGCTTGTCGCGCCGCACGCCTTCGAGCGTCGCATCGACGTAGGACGGCCATTGCACCAAGCGCAGGATCTTGCCGAACGCCGGGTCCTTGCCCTGGCGATAGAACAAATTCCCGTGCCGGAAGCTCGCTGGGTGTTCCATGCCGATGCGCCAGTGACGATCGAACGACGCCGCGATCGCCTCGACTTCGTGCGGCGCGAAGAAGCCGCGCACGATGGCGTAACCCTCTTCCCGGAATTGGCGCAAGGCTGCGCCGATCGCATCCTTCATGGCGATCCCCAATCCGAGATGCCGGCGAATTCGCCGAAGAAGCTCTCCATCGTGTTAACCTTACCCATGCCGAAGCGCGAGCGACGATGAAAGCTGATATTGCTCAGCGCCTTCGCGCGCTGCAACGCCAAAAGCCAAGCAGGCCGCGATTTCTGGGCCTGCCGGGTCGTCGTGCTGCCGATTGCGCGTGGACGCGGGCGATCGCCAAGCCGGCGGTGGGCTCGCTGCCGCCGCGGCGGGCTCGCTGCCCGCTTCGAAGGTCCGGCTCGCGGCGTTCTGCGGTGCGTGCCCGTCGATGTCCGCTCCTCGGGGTAAAGCAGACCGCGACTTAACGAAAACATGTCCTAATCGCGCAGCGCCGGCATCACGTCGCGGGTGAAGAGCTCGATCGAGCGAAGCGTTTCCTCGGTCGTCATGTCGCCGAAGGCGAATTGCCCGACGATGTAATTGGTGCCGGTCTCGGCGATCTGATCGCGCAAGGCGGCCAGCACGGTCGCAGGCGATCCGGCGATGCCGCGGCCATCTTCCAGCACGCCGTCGAACTGCGGCGGGCGCGGGTGCGCCGGAATATATTTCGCGCGGCCGTGGAGATAGGTGAAGCTCTGGTGCCAGCGCGGGTAGGCGCGGCGCGCCAGTGCGAGCGCCGCCTCGTCCGTCTCGCCGACAACGATGAAGCGCCCGATCCCCATCAGCGGCAGAGGCTCGTTCGCGCGCACATCATTCCAGGTCGCGCGGAAGCGGTCGAAGCAGGCCCGCGTCGCCGCGGGCGTGTCGAGATCGATGACCTTGAGGCCGCGCTTGGCGGCGCGCTCCGCGCTGTCGGGCGCATGAACGCCGTACCAGATCGGCGGATGCGGTTTTTGATAGGGCTCGAGCACCATCGGCATGTCGTCGACGTGGAAATGCTTGCCCGCGAAGCTCAGACTGCGCTGGGTCAAGCCCTTGATGATCAGCTCGAGCGCCTCGTTGTAGATCGGCTGCGCCTCTTCTGGATTGCCACCATAGAGCTCGATCTCGGTTGCCGAGGAGCCGCGGCCGAAACCGATCTCGACGCGTCCGCGGCTCATCTGATCGAGCATGCAGATTTCTTCGACCATGCGTACCGGGTGATAAAGCGGCAGCGCATAGACCATCGGCCCGAAGCGCAGCCGGCGCGTGCGTTGCGCGATCGCCGCCATGAAGACCGAGGGGCTCGGCGCCATGCCCAAGGGTGTCGCGTGATGCTCGGCCATGTGATAGCCGAAGAACCCGTTGCGATCGTAGGTCTCGATGATCTTCAGCCGCGATTCGTAATAGTCGGCCAGCGGCAGATCGGAGAGGTCAACGTGATCGAAGACGCCGAATTCCATGTCTCGCACCGAGTTCCGTTGAAGCTTTCGCGACAGGCTCAGCCGCCCCGCGCCTTGTAGGTGTTGATCGCCGATTCCGCCGCGGCGCCCGCTTCCTTGCGATAGGTCTCGATCGCGGCGGCGGTCTTGTCATAGCTCGCCTGGCGCAGCGCGTTGGCGCGCGAGAAATGCGGCTTCACGAATTCGGCGATCAATTCGAAGCTGCGCAATTGTGCCGGCCAGGGCGCCAGATCATTGCCGAAGACGAGCACCGCGCCGAAGCCGCCGAGCTTTTGCCTGACGCGCTGGATCTCGCGGATCGCGTCGTCGGGCGTGCCGATGATCGCGATTTGGTTCTCGACGGCGAATTGCGCCGGATTGGCGATGTCGCGCGGGATTGAAGGCGGTGCCGGCACCACGTCATGGGTGTAGCCGATATATTCGGGAAATCCCCAGCTCGCGTCGGCAAACGCCTGCTCGCGCGTCTCGGCGATGTGCATCATCAAGGTGATGCGCCATTTGCCGCGATCGGGAACGTGCCCCGCCTTGCGGCACTCTTCCTCGTGGATGCGCCAATTCTCGACGTGGTGGCCGAGCACCGCGTCGTTCATCGGACCCAGGGTCAAGATGCCGAGACCGTGCCGTCCGGCCGCGGCCACGCCCGCGGGCGAGCGGATCGAGGTCACCGCCATCTCGGTCATCGGCTCGGTGAAAGGGCCGACGCTCAGCCGCGCCTCGCGCAGATCGAACCAATCGGTCTTCTTCGTCACCGTCTCGCCCTTCATCAGCGCGACGATGGTATCGAGGCTTTCCTCCATGCGCCGGCGCAGCTCGTTCACGGGCACGGCGATCATCTTCGCGTCGCTCGGCAACGCACCCGGCCCGACGCCGAAGATCAAACGCCCGCGCGTCATATGGTCGAGCTGCGCCACCGTCTCGGCGAGCATGTAGGGATTGTAATAGGGGAGCGACTTCACCCCGGCGCAAAGCTTGATGTATTTGGTGCGCTGCGCGGCCGCCGCGATCATCAGCTCGGGCGCGGCGACCATCTCCATGCCGCCCGAATGATGCTCGCCGTACCACACCTCTTCGAAGCCCAGCCGGTCGAGATGCTCGCTCAGCAGGAGATCGCGCTCGAACGCATAGGTCGGGTTGAGCTTCACGGAATGGAACGGGGCGAAGAACAGGCCGAAGCGCAGCGCCCGGTCATAATGCAGCCCCGACATCTCTTCCTCCCGCGATCGACCGGAACAGTACTGGCGCCAAAGCCCTCAGCCCGCATCAAGAAGTTCGCGGGCGGCGGCGATGGCCGCGTTGAGGAATTGGCGCGCCGCCTCGCGTTTGTCGGGCGCGGCGAGGAGGGCGGAGGCGGGCGCGACCGCGCCGAGGAAGTCCTTCTCGTGCCAGTGGCCGGAAGGCGGCAAGGCCGGAAGCGCGCCGTGCTTCGGCCGCGGCGAGGGGCTCACATAGAAATAAGGCTCGGCGTAATGCTCGTCGCCTGGGCTCATGCCGATGCCGATCGCGGCGGCGCTTTCGACATCGCCCTCGCCCAAAGTCAGCAAGGTCGCAATGTCAAAATGATGCGGCCAGCAGCGCACCAGGCTCGGGCCGTGCCCGATGCGCGCCAGGCTCGCCCGCGTTTCCTCGAGCAGCTCGGCCGCGGCCGCGTACCAGACGGCAAGCGCCACGAATTCTTTCTGATGTGACGCCACCGCATAAGCCGCACTTTTGGCGAGGGGATGCGCGGCGAGCTTGTAGGAGAGCGCGACGTTGCGTGCCGGTTTGAGGCCCAGGGACGTCGCGTGGCCGTCGATCCACGCGCCCGCCTCGGCATCGCGCTTGCCGTCGAGCATCAGCTCATCGGCGGGCGCATCCTCCTGAACGAGAACAAGCCGCATCGGCGCGAGTGCGAGCGCGAACCGCACCTCGCCGCCGCCGGGCGATTCGAGCGCGCGGCAGGTGAGTGCATCGAGCGTCGCGTCCCAGAGGAAACTGCTTTGCCCGTCATCGGGCTCGGGCGCGAGATTGGCGCGCGCCGCCTTGGTCAGCCACTGCACGGCGTGATGGGCCTGAAGCCGTGCCTCGACGAGCGTCTTCGGGTCGATCGTTCCGATTTCGGCCCAGGCCTGCTCCATCGCCGCTCCGTTCCGTGCCGCGCTCGCCGCCGGCCTCGTCACCACGCCGGCGGCACGATCATCTTCGGATCGACGAATTTGCCGCGCTCCAAGACCACCTCGTTGTCGAGCAGCACGGTGCAATCGCACATCGGCGTGTCGATATGGCCCTTGGTGTCGCGCTTGCCGCCCATATCGTTGTTGGGCCCAGTCGAGAAGAGGAAGTTCCCCGAGAAGACGCGCGCCGCGGAATCGAGATGCGCGGGCTCGTTGCCGTAAAGCAGGATCTGATCCCAATGCGCGTGCGGGTGCAGACCGAAGCCGAGATGCGAGACCGCGTAAGGATCGAGATCGTCGGCGCTGCGTTTGTTGCGGTCGAGCCAATAAGTGAAGGCCTTGGCATCGACCCCGCCCTCGACCTTGCGGATGAAGCCGTCGCGCACCTCGAGCCGGACCGGGCTCTCGATGAGGCGGATGTAGGGCAGGATCCAGAAATCGCCCGGCTGCAGCACGACCGTGCCGTTGGCCGATCCTTCGTCCGGATAATTGGTGATGTGCCCGGCGCCCCATTGATCGACTCTGCCCTTCTTCTCGGCGAAGCCATATTGGCTCTTCACTTTGAACTCGCCGCGCGTCCAGGTGAGATCGGTGCCGGCATCGGAGAGCAGCCTGATCTCGCGCGCATTGCCCCAGCGCTCGGCCGCGTGCAGCACGGCCTCCTTCAATCCCGGGGGCGATTGCAGGCGGGCCAGCTCGTCGGGCGCGACGATCACCGAGAGGACGCGGGTGCCCGCGTCGCGCGCCTCGCGCTGCCAGCGCGCAAAATTGGGCGGCTGGAAGGTCAGCACCAGATCGGCGGCTTTCAACGCCGCCATCAGCCCCTTGGCCTCGCCGACCTCGCGCCGCACGCGGGTAAAATCGGGCACCCGGCTGATGCCGATCTCATAGATGTCGGCGCCGAGCTCCTCGGCCGCCGCCATCCCGGCCTGCACGTATTCGCGCCTTGTGTTGAGGTTGGTCAGGAGCACGATCGTCTCGCCGCGCCTCACCTGGCAGAGGTCGAATTCCTTGCGAAAGACGCCGGTGAGTTGGGCGGGATTCAAAAGCTGCGGGCGCATCGTGTTGCTCCTTTCGATTACCCGGCAATGCTATCTGGAATCACACTTCCCGGATATCGCGCACTGCCGATTCCCCACCTCACCCCAACCCTCTCCGCCCCTCAGGGGCGGAGAGGGAGGGACCCGCATAGCGGGAGGGTGAGGTGGGGTGAACCATCTATGGTGCGATGGTCTTTACGAATTGGATCGCTCAACCCTTGGGCAGCGGAAACTTCTCGAGATATTGGCGGTATTCGTCTTCCAGATCGACCCGGAGCGCGGCGAGCATGCGCACCGTCGCGCAGTAGGAGCAGATCGAGAAGATCAGATCGATCAGCTTTTCGTCGTCGAGATGCTGGCGCAGCACCGCGAAGGTCTCATCCGACAGGTCGATGTCGTCGCTCAATTCGCGCGCGGCCTTCAGCACCGCCTTTGCCAGCGGATCGAGCGTTGTCGGCTTGCCCGCGTTCTCGGCGGCGATGGCGTGGATGTCGGCCTCGCTCACGCCGGCCTCGAGCCCGATCTGGACGTGATGCGCATATTCATAGACCGAGCGCGCGAGATAGCCGACCTGGATGATCGCCATCTCGCGCAAACGCGGATCGAGCTTCGAGCCGTTGCGGATATACATGGCGGTGCTGCGCGAGGCGCGCGCCGCGCTGGGGCTGTGCACCAGGAGGCGCGACAGGTTGATGTCACGGATGAGATCCTGATGCTCGGGCAGCAAATCCTCTTTGCTCAGATAGGGCAGTCGCGCCATGACACTCTCCCCTCGCTCGCGTTGATCATGTGCCGCCTTCGCCCGCCAATCGCGACGCCGCCAGCAGCACGGCGTCGATGATCGGCTGGTAGCCGGTGCAGCGGCAAAGATTGCCCGAAAGGCCCTCGCGGATTTGTGCCTCGTCGGGATTGGGCATATCGCGCAGCAGCTCGGTCGCGGTGCAGAGAATGCCCGGCGTGCAGAAGCCGCATTGCAGCGCGTGCTTTTCCGTGAACGCCTGTTGCAGCGGCGAAAGCGAGCCGTCCGCCGGCGAGAGGCCTTCGACCGTGGTGATCTCTTGCACGTCGGCCTGCACCGCGAGCATCAGGCAAGACCGCGCGCTCAATCCGTTGACGAGCACCGTGCACGCGCCGCACACGCCATGCTCGCAACCGAGATGCGTGCCGGTCAGATCCAGCTCGTGACGCAGGAAATCGGCAAGGCTCAAGCGCGGCTCGACCGCGCGCGTGTGCGCGGCGCCGTTGACGGTGACCGTGATGCGGCGCTTCTCGATCATGCCGCGCCCCGCTTGGCCGCGCGCCGCGCCGCCTGCTCGAGCGCGCGCCGCGTCAAGACGCGCGCCAGATGCTGGCGATAGGCGCCGCTGTAATAAACGTCGCTCATCGCCTCGAGCTTGCCCGCCTCTTCGCCGGCCGCGGCAAAGGCCTCGCGAAGCGGCTCGGCGCCGGCGAGCAAGGCGATCGCTTTTCCCGGCAGGACGGGCACGGGCCCCAGCCCCGAGAGCGCCAGCGCCGCGCGCGCGAACCTGCCCTTGCGGTCGAGCTCGACCAGGGCGCCCCCCGCGACGATGGCGAAATCGCCGTGCCGGCGCGCGAGCTCGAGAAAGGCGTAGCCGTGGCGCGCGCTCCAGGGCGTCAAGCGCACGGCCGTCAGCATCTCGTCCGGCTCCAGCGCCGTGGTCATGAAGCCCGCGGCGAAATCCTTGAAGGCGAGCCGGCGCTTGCTGCGCTGGCTCGCGATATCGAGCGTCGCCTCATGCAGCGCCGCGATATTGGCGAGCTCGGAAGCGGGATCGAGATGACAGAGCGAGCCGCCGATCGTGCCGCGATTGCGCGTCTGGCGATGGCCGATATGGGCCAGTGCCTCGTGCAGGATCGGGCAGCGCCGCGCCACATCGGCGGAGAATTCGATTGCCCGCTGGCGCGTCATCGCACCGAAACGCAATGATTGGTTGTCGGCCTCGATGCCCGCGAGCCCGCCGATCTTGTTGAGATCGATCAGATGATCGGGCGCGACATAGCGGAAATTCATCATCGGCATAAGCGACTGCCCGCCCGCCAACAGGCGCGCATTCTCGTGCCGCGCCAAGAGCGCGCACGCCTCGTCGACGCTCGCCGGATCATAATAGGTAAAAGGCGCGGGCTTCACTTCGCGCTCGCGCCGTTTCGGTCGTTGCGCAAGTCTCTCGATCCCTCCCGATCTCGGACCAGCATGCCCGATTCTGGCGCCGAGGCAAGCTTTCGCTGCCCCGTGGCCTCTCGCCCGCGCCGCGCTCCGCCCCGCACTCTTGGCTTCACATTGCGCGCCGGCTGGCATAGCCTCGCGGCAACGAGGAACGGGGCAAGGGAGGAAATGATGAAGCGTTTGATCGCAGGGATCGCCATCGCCGCGGCATTGAGCTTCGGCGCGGGCGCCGCACGTGCCGAAGCGCCGGTCAAGATCAAGACCGGCTGGATCACGGTGCCGACCTCCTTGGCGCCGATCCTCTTCGCCAAGCCCGGGCTCGCGAAGCATTTGGGCAAGAGCTACACGCTCGAGCCGATCCATTTCGCCGGTACCGCGCCGATGATCACCGCGCTTGCCACCGGCGAGCTCGACATCGCCGAGCTCGCCTTCGCCTCCTTCGGCAACGCGATTCAGAACGGCCACATGACCGATCTGCGCATCATCGCCGACGAGCTTCAGGACGGCCATCCCGGCTATCTCTCGAACGGGTTCCTGGTCTTGAAGGATAGCCCGATCAAGACAATCCACGATCTGAAGGGCAAGACGATCGCGACCAACGTCATCGGCGCCGGCACCGATATCGCGACCCGCGCCTATTTGCGCCGCATCGGTCTCGAGGCCGGCCGCGACTACACCGTGATCGAGGGAAATTTCTTCGCCATGATCCCGATGCTGACCTCGCGCAAGGCGGATCTGGTCACGACCATCCCCGCTACCATGAACGATCCGCGCTCCTTGAAGGTCGGACGCGTGCTGTTCGATCTGAAGGACGCGATGGGCGGGCCGACGCAGATCCTCTTGCGTGTGGCACGCGAGAACTTCATCGCCAAGCATCGCGCCGCGCTGGTCGATTATTTCGAGGACGAGATCCGCGAGTTGCACTGGTATCTCGACCCGAAGAACCACGACGAGGCCGTGAGCATCGTCTCGAAATACACCAAGATTCCGAAAGCCCGGCTGGAGGGCTGGCTCTTCACCCACAAGGATACGTATCGCGACCCCAACGACGTGCCCGATCTCGCCGCGCTCCAGCGCAATCTCCAGGTCCAGAAAGAAGCGGGCTTCCTCAAGATCGATATCGATGTGAAGAAATACGCCGATCTGAGCCTCGTCGATCAGGCGGGCAAGCGCGTCAACGACGGGATGTAGCGCGGGGCTTGGCGCGCGGCCTCGGCGACGAAGCCCGAGGCGCGCGGGCGGCACTGATAGTCGAAGCGCGATAAGCGGCGCTGAGAGCCCTCGGCGCTGCATTTTTTTGTTGACTTTGTTCTTGTTTTGTTCTAATCAGTAGAAAATCAAAATGCGTGGCGGAGGCGGTGGTGGGTGCGCTTGGCGAGACGGCGAAGTCTTTGCGTCGCGCAAATGCGGGATTTCCCGAGCTCGTCCTCGATCCGCCTGCCATCACGCTCGATCCGCGCACGATCCTCGTCAAACGGTCTTCGGATGGCGGCTATTTGTGCCTGGGGCTCGGCGCCGGCGCCGAATTCCTGCATGCGGTCGATGAGGATGACGCGTTCTTCTGTGTCGCGGATGGCCCGGCTCAACAAGATTCCATAGGGGTTGCTT
>JBJKPV010000075.1:0-1662 GCA_046706015.1 Allostellaceae bacterium
ATGACCGTCACCCCGAGCGCGATCGGAATCGCCAAGAGCACGCGTCGCGCCGCATAAAGCCACACTGAAAAAAGCCTCACTCACCGGGGCAGGTCGATCATCTCCAAGCAAGCGCGATGCCAAGCGCGTAAACCCGTCCGATCGCGGGTAAGACGCGCCATCGTCACCGCGTGTGAACGCCGTCGCAGCGCGGCTTCGCGCGGAGTCGCGCGCTTCCGGGACGAGCCGAGCATGGCGGCCATGCAAGAAAGCGAGGCCGTGCTGCGCTGCACAAAAAATGAATAGCGACGCTCAGAGATGGAGCAGATCGCGTGCAGTTGCATGCCGCCGGCGGTTCGCACGCGTTGCGATTTGATTGCGATATCTGCCGCCAATGCGCGTTATCGCCGTGTCACGACGCGGCGCGCATCGCGAGGGCACGGCGATTGCATAGAGGCCCGCAAGTGCGGAAGCGCGCCGCTTCCGCCCCACAAACTTGGTGAGGTGTTGCGCGATGCTCGGTTCGATGCGGATTTGTCGTTGGCGTGTTCTTGGCTTTCTGGCGATCTTGGCTCCACTCGCTCTGCAAAGTGGCGGCGTACGCGCCGAATCCGTGTTGCGCATCGCCATGACCGCGGGCGACATACCGGCCTGGACCGGGCAGCCTGACCAGGGTTTCGAAGGCTATCGCTTCGTCGGCTATAATCTCTATGACGGGCTGACCGATTGGGATCTGTCGAGCAGCACCAAGGAAGCCGATATCCGACCGGCCCTCGCCACGAAATGGTATCCCGATCCGAAGAATCCGAAACGCTGGGTGTTCGAGCTGCGCCATGGCGTGAAGTTTCACGACGGTTGCGCCTGGAATGCCGACGCGGCGGTGGCGAATTACGACCGGCTCACAATCAAAAGCGACCCCGCCTTCGATCCGGTGAATTTCGCGCGCGGGCGCTCGCGCACGGTCAACATCGACCACGTCGAGAAGGTCGACGATTACACGATCGCGATCTACACCAAGACCGTCTCTTCGCTTTTTCCCTACAACACGCCTTATCTGATGATGATGTCGCCCTGCGCCTTGAAAAAGGCCGGCTATAATTATCAGGTCTATGCGAAGGCACCCGCCGGGACGGGACCCTACAAATTCAGCAAGGTCGTGCCGCATGAGCGGCTCGAGCTCGTAAAGAACCCCGATTATTGGGACAAGAACCGCATCCCGAAGCAGGATCGCGTCGTGCTTATCCCGATGCCGGAAGCCTCGACCCGCGTCGCCGCCTTGCTCTCGGGCCAAGTCGACTGGATCGAGGCGCCGCCGCCCGACGCGCTCGCCCGGTTGAAGGCTGCCGGTATGAAGATCGTCACCAACGTCTATCCGCATACCTGGCCCTATCTGCTCAATGCCGAAAGGGGGCCATTCAAGGATATTCGCGTGCGCGAGGCAGCGAATTACGCCGTCAACCGACACGAGATGGTTGAGATGCTGAACGGCATCGCCGTGCAGAGCTATGGCGTCTACGTACCGAGCCAGAAATATTACGGCCATCCCTTCGAATTCCATCACGATCCGGCGAAAGCGACTGCGCTCCTGAAGGAAGCCGGCTGCTATCCTTGCGCGATCAAGGTCGGCATCTCGACCTCCGGCTCCGGCCAGATGCAGCCTTTGCCGATGAACGAGCTGGTCAA
>JBJKPV010000076.1:0-7493 GCA_046706015.1 Allostellaceae bacterium
CCGTGGAGCCGTTGCCAGGGCCGGCGACCGACGAATAGGAGGGATGCTTGTCCGACCACGCCGTGTAGCCGCCGGCGCGATGCACCACGCCGAAGATCGTGTTGGTGCGGATGAAGTTCCAGGGATAAACCGGCGCGCATCCCTTCGCCGGATCGCGGTCCAGCTTCGCCGGGTCGATCGAGGCGATCCCGCCATCGCCGCTCGGCGCGCCGCCGTTGAGCTTCGTCTGGTCGAAATCGATGCCTTCGTCGAACTCGGTCCTCGAGCCGGTGGGGGCGGTGCCGGCGACGCAAGCGGTCGGGTCGCCAGCAACCCCGTTACCCGTCGTCGCCGCGGGCGGATCGAGGGAGCGGTCATAGGCGACATCGTAAAAGGCGCCGACGGTGCGCGGCGATCCGCCGGTGACGAGCGCCATCAAGCCCGGGAACGAATCGGACGGCTTCGAGGTCGTGGTGACGAGATAATTGCTTCCCGACTCTTTCAACGCGGCGAGATTGGGGCAATAGGGCGCACCGTTATTGACGCCGCTGATCCCATTCGCGCAATTCATCAAGTCGATTGCGTGCATCCCGTCGACGCTGAGAAGCAGGACGTGATCGATCCGATGCGGACCGTCGCCATGAAAGCGGCCGCCATCCGCATAGGATGGAGAAGCCAAAGACATCGCCAAGACAAGCGCGAGCGCCGTCGAGGCGCCGTAGATGTTACGCATCGAAGAACTCCCCCTGAAAGGATATGGAGGGCGTCCACGTAACAGGCGCTTATTGCGCGGCGATGACAGAACGATGGCGCTTGCGCGACCTTCGCGGCTCGATCGACATCGCCTGAGCAAGAAAAGACGAGCCTTGGCTGACGAATCGCACGCTGCAAGGAAGAGATTACTTTTTGGTAATGTCGCTTGGATCATTCGGTGGGGATCGTGCGGCCCGAGTAACGTTCGAAGACTTCCACATCGCGGAAGCCGTGCGCGCGCAGTTTGATCACGGCGGGCATCGCCTCACCGAGGTCGGGCAATTTGAGACCAACATCGCGCCCGTCGACGCGGATGCCGCACGTCGCAGTCATAGCGCCTCGTGGTCGGGCCATCGGCGCCGCCCGTGCGAATTGGTTATGGCCGGCCAAGCAACCAGTCGCTGTTTCCGAGACTGCCTTTGCGCCGCCGTCGATATTCCGGCGGTTTCACCGCGCTCGATCGGCACGGGACGTCACGGTGCCTCACAAGAAAGACGGCGAAGCCGATCGAGGTGATCGGCGTGATCCCATCTCCGTCATCTTTGCCACAGGATCAGAGGCATCTCCGTCGGGACTTGAACACCCGCGCGAGCCGGCCGGATCCGCACCGTGAAATCCTCCGCTGGCCGCGACGCGGTTACGCGCCCGGCATAGATATAGCCGTTCACGGCGCCTGCAATCGCTTCTTGCGGGGCGAGCGCGACGATCTCCGCGGCTTTGTCGTCGCGCGGATCGGCGTAGAGCTCGACCTGAACATCCTCCTTCGCCATCTCGCCGAGATAGACCGGCGCCGCCACGTTCCAGCCGTTTCCATCCATGACCAGCGTCGGCGCGCCGAGATGGAGGCTTTCCCACCGGGCCTGGACCCGATGCGCCCAAAGCGCCATGGACTTCGCTTCCTTGGCGGCCCCCGCGAGCCGCTGCCGCAGCGCGGCAGCCCCGGGCAGGTAGGCCGCGTCGAGATAGTCGCGCATCATGCGCGTGCTGCTGTAATTGGGTGCGAGAACGGCCATGCTGCGGCGGATGCGCGCCATCCAGCCGCGCGGGACGCCGCTCTCATCCCGGTCGTAGAAGGCGGGCGCGATTTCTGCTTCGAGCAAGGCGTAGATCGCCGCAGCGTCGCGTGCGTCCTCCGCTTGCCGCCCGTCGGCTCCTTCGCGTCCGATCGCCCAACCGAGATCCGGCGCGTAGGCTTCCTCCCACCACCCATCGAGTTCGGACAGATTCAAGCCGCCATTGACGAGAATCTTCATGCCGCTGGTGCCGCAAGCCTCGAGCGGGCGGCGCGGCGTGTTGAGCCACAAATCGACTCCCTCGACCAGTTCCTGGGCGAGCGCGATATCGTAATCCTCGAGAAAGACGACATGACGACGGAATTCCGGCCGGCGTGCGAGTGCAATCCATGCCCGAATGGTCGCCTTGCCCTCCTCGTCGTCGGGATGAGCCTTGCCGGCCAGCACGAGTTGCGCCGGGCGCTGCGGGTTGGTGAGAAAGCGCCCGAGCCGCTCCGGCTCGTGGAGCAGCAGGTCGAGCCTCTTATAGCCGGTGAAGCGCCGCGCAAAGCCAATGGTCAGCACGTTGGGATCGAGGACGGTCTCGGCCTGCGCGGCTTCGTCCGCCGAATAGCCGCGTCCGCCGAGATGCGCTTTCAAGCGGTTGCGCACGGAGCCGACGAGGCGCTGCCGGCAGGCGGCTCGCATCGCCCAGAGACTCTCATCGGCGACAGGGACGATGGCATCGCAAAGCTCGTCAGGCATCTGGCGCCAGCGCTCTTTGGTACAAGCCGTCGTCCAGATCTTGTCAGCCTCGGGCGAATCCCATGACGGAACGTGCACGCCATTCGTGACGTGCTTGATCGGCACCTCATCGCGCGGCCAACGAGGAAACAAGGGCTGGAAGAGTTGGCGGCTGACCCGGCCGTGAAGCCGGCTCACACCGAGCGTCGTCATCGATCCGCGCAGTGCGAGGCAGGCGAGGCTGAAGGAATCATCGGAATTCTCCCGTGCCGCACGGCCGAAGGCGAGCATATCGGCCACGGAAGCCACGTCCGCTTCCGGCAAATCCAACACCGATCTGAGATAGGGACCGACGATCGACTCGGGGTATCGATCGAAAGCCGCATCGACGGCGGTATGCGAGGTGAAGACATTGCCGCCGCGCGTCGCCCAAAGCGCCTCCTCGAAGCCGAGGCCGACCCGATGCGCGAGCTGGTGCGCCCGTTCAAGAACGACGAAAGCCGCGTGGCCTTCGTTGAGATGACAGATTTCGACTTCGGGATGGAGCAGCGCAATCAGTCGCCAGCCGCCGAAGCCGAGCACAATTTCCTGGAGCAAGCGTGTCTTCTTGTCGCCGCCATAGAGCTTGCCGGTGATGCCGCGATCGGGCGCAGCATTGAGCGGATCGTTGCTGTCGAGCAAATAGAGGGTCGCGCGACCGACCTGCGCCTGCCAAACGCGCAGCAGCAGCCGACGGCCCGGCAGGTCGAGACCGATATGCAGCCAGCCGCCTTCCCGGTCGGCGAGCGGCTGTATCGGCATCGTGCTCGGCTCATTATAGGGATAGCTTTCATGCTGCCGGCCCTCGGCATCGATCGCCTGCCGAAAGTATCCCTCTTGGAAGAGGAGCCCGACGCCGACCAGCGGAATCCCGAGATCGCTTGCCGTCTTGAGCACGTCGCCCGCAAGCAAGCCCAACCCGCCGGCGTAAAGCGGCAAAGCCTCGCTCAAGCCGAATTCCATGCTGAAATAGGCAACGCCGTTCAGCGCCGATTTTCCCGACGCCGCGTCGAACCAGCACGGGCCGTCGAGATACGCACGCCGCCCCGCGGCGAGCCGATTCAAATCCTCGAGAAACATCGCATCGGCAGCGAGCGCTTCGAGCCGCGCCGATTTGACGTTCTGGAGGACGATCCAAGGATTTCGCGTCTGGCTCCAGATATCTTCGTCGACGCGATGCCACAGCACGTCCGCCTCGTGACTCCAAGTCCAGCGCAGGTCGAGCGCCAAATCCTGAAGAGCGCCAAGCGCGGGCGGGATGTCGCGCAACGGAAATGCCGGCATTGCCTCTTCTCTCCCGTCCTCACGCAGCCGCCATCCTCAATGCGTCGGAAAACGGCGAGAAGGTCAAATTATAATTCCGGAGCCCCGGCATCGTTGGACATTATTCCGCCGCGGCGATCGAGACCTTCCGCGCTTCAACGCCCGACACGCGTCGAAAGCGGGGCGAAAACGCCGCAAAACCCCTGCGCGCACGGCCTTTCGCGCCTTTGACGTGCATCAAAGAGCCCGGGTGAGGACCGGATTAGTCTGATTTGCAAGGGGAAGGCATCGATCGATCGAGGAGGTTGGCGTGGCCGCTGCTCAACACGTGATGTGGTTCGAAGCGCTGGGCAAGAACGATGTTCCGCGCGTCGGCGGCAAGAACGCCTCGCTCGGCGAGATGGTCGCCAATCTCGCCGCGAAGGGCGTGGCGGTGCCGCCGGGCTTTGCCACCACCGCCGATGCCTATTGGCGCTTCGTCGAGGCGAACGGGCTGAAGCCGGTGATCGCCGGCGCGCTCGCCGATCTCGCCGCCGGCAAGATCGCGCTCGCCGAGGCGGGCGATACGATCCGCCGCGCCTTCCTGCATAGCGACTGGCCCCAGGATCTGGCGCGCGCCATCACCGCCGCCTAAGGCGAGCTCACAAGCCGGATCGGCCGCGAGAACGCCGACGTGGCCGTGCGCTCGAGCGCCACCGCCGAGGATTTGCCGGATGCGAGCTTCGCCGGACAGCAGGAGACCTTCCTCAATATCCGCGGCGAGGCCGCGCTGCTCGACGCGTGCCGGCGCTGCTATGCCTCGCTCTTCACCGACCGTGCGATCAGCTATCGCCAGACCAAAGGGTTCGACGCGCTCAAAGTGGCGCTCTCGATCGGCGTGCAGCAGATGGTGCGCTCCGACCTCGCCGGCGCGGGCGTCATGTTCTCGATCGACACCGAGACCGGCTTCGACAAGATCGTGCTGATCAACGCCGCCTGGGGCCTGGGCGAGAACGTCGTCCAGGGCGCGGTCGATCCCGACGAGTACGAGGTGTTCAAGCCGCTGCTCGCCGATCATAAGGTGGTGCCGGTCATCGAGAAAAAGCGCGGCGAGAAGGCGCGCAAGATGATCTATTCGGACGAGCCCGGCCGGCCGACCAAGAACGTGCCCTGCTCGAAAGCCGAGCAAGCGGCCTTCGTGCTATCCGATGAGGAGATTCTCACTCTGTCGCGCTGGGCCGTGATCATCGAACGGCATTACGGCAGGCCCATGGACATGGAATGGGCGAAGGACGGAACGAGCGCCGCGCTCTTCATCGTTCAGGCCCGGCCCGAGACCGTCCAGTCGCGGCGCGAAGCGGGCGCGCTCAAGACCTATAGCCTCAAAAGCAAGGGCAGGAAGCTGCTCTCGGGGCTCAGCGTCGGCGACGCGATCGTGGCGGGCAAAGTGTGCGTGATCGACAGCGCGCGCGATATCGACCGCTTCGTCGACGGCGCGATCCTGGTGACGCGGACCACCGATCCCGATTGGGTCCCGATCATGAAGCGGGCCGCGGCGATCATCACCGATCATGGCGGGCGCACCTCGCACGCGGCCATCGTCAGCCGCGAGCTCGGCCTTTCCGCCGTGGTCGGCACCGGCAACGCGACCGAGCTTCTGCACGACGAGCAGATCGTGACCGTCTCCTGCGCCGAGGGCGATGAAGGCTTCGTCTATGAAGGCGCGGCCGAGTTCGAGGCGAAGGAACTGGACCTCGCGGGCATTCCGCCGACGCGCACCAAGGTGATGCTGAACCTCGCCAATCCGGCGGCGGCGTTCCGCTGGTGGCGGATTCCCGCGGACGGCGTCGGCCTCGCGCGGATGGAATTCGTCGTCTCCAACCACATCAAGATCCATCCGATGGCGCTCGTGCGCTTCGACGCGTTGAAGGACGAAGAAGCCAAGGCGACGATCGCCGAGATGACGCGCGGCTATGACGACAAGACCGAGTATTTCGTCGACCGGCTGGCGCGCGGGCTGGCGCAGATCGCGGCGGCGCGGCACCCCGATCCGGTGATCGTGCGCATGAGCGACTTCAAGACCAACGAATACGCCAACCTCATCGGCGGCGCCGAGTTCGAGCCCAAGGAGGACAACCCCATGCTCGGCTTCCGCGGCGCCTCGCGCTATTACTCGCCGCGCTACCGCGACGGCTTCGCGCTCGAATGCCGCGCCTTGCGCCGGCTGCGCCTCGAGATGGGCTTCCACAACGTGGTCGTGATGATCCCGTTCTGCCGCTCGGTCAAGGAGGCGGACAGGGTCCTGGCGGTGATGGCGGAAAACGGGCTGAAGCGCGGCGAGCGCGGGCTCGAAGTCTATGTGATGTGCGAGATCCCCTCGAACGTGATCCTGGCCAAGGAATTCGCCCGCCGCTTCGACGGTTTCTCGATCGGCAGCAACGATCTGACGCAGCTCACCCTCGGCGTCGACCGCGACTGCGAGGAGCTGGCAGAGCTGTTCGACGAGCAGGACGAGGCGGTCAAATGGATGATCCGCAGCGTCATCGAGGAAGCGCATAAGGCGGAAGCGAAGGTCGGGCTGTGCGGCCAGGCCCCGAGCGACCATCCGGAATTCGCGGAATTCCTGGTCGAGTGCGGGATCGATTCCATGTCGGTGAGCCCCGACAGCTTCATCGCGGTGAAAGAGGCGGTCGCCCGGGCGGAGAAAACCCACGGCTCCGGCGGCGGGCGGTAGTTGATGTCGGGCGACGATAGGGGCCGCGCGCTTTAGGGCGGCCGCGCGCGAAGACGGCTCGCCCCGTCTTACGCGTCTCAGACCGTCGAGCGCGCCGCCGGCGAGCGGAGCGGCCTTGGCCAAAGACCCGATGCGCCGCCACATCGCCTCCCCTTTCGCGGGAAATCGGGTATAGGCTGTCCAAAAGCACGCGGCTTGGCGCAGGCGAGCTTGGGGAGGCGCGTTATGAACGGCGTTCTGGGTGGTGCCCTGGTCCCGCATGCACCACAGTTTTTCTCTTTGCCCGAGACCGAGGACAAGGCGATCGTCGAGCGCGTCCGTGCCGGCCTCGGCGAGGCCGGCGCGCGGCTTGCCGCTTTGCGACCGGATTTCTGGATCATCATCGCCAACGACCATGCGAACCAGTTCCTGCTCCACTGTACGCCGCCCTTCTGCTTCCACCTCGGAGCGGAAGTCGGCGGTTCATTCGCCGGGCGCGATTTCCGTTTCGCGATCGCCAGCGATGCGGCGATGCGGCTGATGCGCCACATGCAGGACGAGGGCTTCGATCCCGCCTTCACCACCAATGCCGGGATCGACTATGCCTTAGGCATTCCGCTCACCTTCCTCGGCGTCACCGCCCCGATCGTCCCGGTCTATGTCAATTCCTACGTGCCGCCGCAGCCCTCGATGCTGCGCTGCTTCCGCTTCGGCGAGGCGCTGGCGCGCGGCATCGCCGCGGCGGGCCTGCGCGCCGTCGTCATCGCGAGCGGCGGGATGTCGCATTTCCCCGGGACCGAGCGCTACGCCAAACCGGACGTCGCGTTCGATGAAAGCCTCTTCGCGATTTTAAAGGGCGGCAATCTGCGCCAGCTCCTCGCGCTCGAGGAGCGCTTCCTCGACACCAAGGGCAATGTCGAGCTGCGCTCTTGGGCGATCGCCGCGGGCATGCTCGGCGAACGCAAGCCCGACCGATCTTTCTTCGAGCCGAGCTGGCATCACACCTACGCGATGCTCGCCTGGGATCGGCC
>JBJKPV010000077.1:0-7694 GCA_046706015.1 Allostellaceae bacterium
CGCATCCCGCTGGTGGCGATGACACGGCGCGACAGCAGCGTCCTGGGGGGCGCGGCCGATGTCGCGCTGATCCTGCCGGCCTCGGAGGAAGCCTGCCCGATGGGCTTGGCGCCCACCACCTCGACGAAGATGATGCTCGCGCTCGGCGACGCGCTTGCGGTGGCGCTGCTCGAGCGCAAGGGCTTCTCCACCAGCGACTTCCAGCGCCTCCACCCGGGCGGACAGCTCGGCCGCCAGCTCCTCACCGTGCGCGACGTGATGCATGCCGGCGACGGCGTACCGCTCGTTGCGCTCGGCACGCCCATGGCTGAAGCGATCCTGGTCATGACACGCAAGAGTTTCGGCTGCGTCGGCGTCACTGACGCCGCGGGGAAGCTCGTCGGCATCGTCACCGACGGCGATCTGCGCCGGCATATGGGCGACACGCTGCTGCGCTCGATCGTCGACAAGGTCATGAGCCGTCAGCCCAAGACCATTCGCCCCGAGGCACTCGCCGCCGAGGCGCTGGGACGCATGAACCAGCTGCCGCGGCCGATCACCAGCCTCTTCGCCGTCGATGAGGAGAGGCGGCCGCTCGGGATCGTGCATATTCACGACTGCCTCAGAGCCGGCATCGCATGAAGAGCACGGTTCGAACCGCGGTCGCAGCCGTCGCGCTGCGCGGAACGACGCAGCGGCGCCTGTTGCGCGAAGAAGGGCGGCGCCACACGCGTTTCGTCCAGCGCACAAAATGGACCTTGCCGGCGATCGCCGCCGCCTTGCTGCTGCTGGTCGGGGTCTGGCCCGAATTCGGTTCCGTGTTTCAGCGCATGCGTTTCGGCGCCGCGCACATCGATCTGAGCGAAGCGCGCAAATTGCGCATGGTCAATCCGCGCTACACCGGCACCGACCGCCAGGGCCGGCCCTATTACCTGACGGCGGCGGCCGCCACCCAAGTGCCGCATTCGAACGATCTCGTCACGCTCGATGCGCCCAAGGCCGATCTCACCACGGGGAGCGGCAACTGGGTCGAAATCTCGGGCGACGCCGGAACCTATCAGACGCAGCCGCAGCTGCTCGATCTCCACGGCAATGTCCTGCTCTACCAGGATCGCGGCAACGAGTTCCACACCGACAGCGCGCGCATCGATGTGCTGCATGGCACCGCGCAGGGCAACGATGGGGTCACCGGCCAAGGGCCTTTCGGCCACGTCAAGGCACAAGGCTTCACGATCTATAACCACGGCGACATCGTCGTCTTCAACGGCAAGACCAATCTCACTTTGCTGCCACGCGCGAAAGACATCGAATGAGGGGCGGGCTCGCCGCCTTGTTGGGCGCGGCGCTCGCGATCTTGCTCTGCCTAGCGGCGCCGGGCTGGGCACAGAGCAAATCGCCGGCGCCGGGCGGCGCTTTAGGGCTCACCAGCCAGGACAGCGGCAAGCCGATCCGGATCGAGGCCGATAACGGCATCGAATGGCAGCAGGCCAAGCGCATCTATATCGCGCGCGGCAACGCCACGGCGACGCGCGGCCAGACCAGCGTCCGCGCCGACACGCTCTATGCCTATTACCGCTCGGCCCCGGCAGCGGGCGCCGGCAAGAACGCGGCGCCCGTGCTGCGCGGCAATCCGCGACCGCAAGGATTGGGCGCGCTCGAGACCGGCTCGACCCAGGTCTATCGCATCGAGGCGGACGGGCATGTCATGTTCGCGACGCCGACGCAAACCGCCTATGGCGATCACGCGATCTATGATGTCGATCGCGCATTGATGGTCCTGACCGGCAAGAACCTCAAGATCGTCACGCCTCAGGATACGGTCACCGCGCGCGACAGCTTTGAATGGTACGACCAGAAGCAGATCGGCGTCGCCCGCGGCGACGCGATCGCCGTGCGCGCTGGCCCGTCGAAAAAGACGATCCGCGCCGACATCCTCATCGCCGAGATCACCAAGCCCCCGAACGAGGCCGCACGCATCAGCAAGATCGACGCGCACGGCCATGTCGTCCTGACCTCGCAAGATCAGGTCGCGCAAGCCGACGCCGCGGTTTATAACCTGACGAGCGGCATCGCGACCCTCTCGGGCCATGTAACGCTAACGCGCGGAAGCAATGTGTTACGGGGGCAATACGCCGTGGTCGACACCAACCGCAATGTCGCGCGACTTTTGAGCGCACCGCCATCGGCCAAGCTGACCGGGCCGCGGCCGCGCGTCGAAGGCCTGCTCATTCCCAATGATCGCAACAAACCGACCAGGCAGTAGTTATCGTGGCACGCTCGACACCGCCCAAGAATACGACGCCACCGAAGAATGCAGCATCGGCCAAAAGCACGAATGCCAGCGCCGCGGCACCGCGCCGCGCGCCGGCAGCGATGGACTCGAAGCCGCGGCTCGTCGCCAACAATGCCGGGCTCGCGGCTTATAACCTTGGCAAGAGCTTCAAGAAGCGGCCGGTACTGCGCGAGGTCAACGTCTCGGTCCAGCGCGGAGAGGCGGTCGGGCTTTTGGGACCCAACGGCGCCGGCAAGACGACGTGCTTCTACATCATTACCGGGCTCCTGCGCCCCGATGTTGGCACCATCACGCTCGACGGCGAGGACATCACCGAGCTCCCGATGTATCGCCGCGCGCGCATGGGGATCGGCTACCTGCCGCAGGAAGCTTCGATCTTCCGCGGCTTGACGGTCGAGCAGAATATCCGCGCCGTGCTCGAGGTTGCCGAGCCGGTGCCCGAGACACGCGAGAACATGATCGACGAGCTGCTCGCTGAATTCTCGATCACCCATCTGCGCCGCGCGCCGGCGATGGCGCTCTCAGGCGGCGAGCGCCGCCGCGTCGAGATCGCCCGCGCCCTCGCCACCCAGCCGCATTTCATCCTGCTCGACGAGCCGCTGGCAGGGATCGATCCGATTGCCGTGAGCGATATCCGCGACCTCGTCGCCCATCTGAAGGATCGCGGCATCGGCGTGCTCATCACCGACCATAATGTCCGGGAAACCCTGGGCATCGTCGACCGCGCCTATATCCTCCATGAGGGGCGGGTCCTGATGACCGGCGGGCCGCGCGAAGTGGTCGACGACCCGAATGTGCGGCGGGTCTATCTCGGCGAGCGCTTCAGCCTCTAACCCTCTTTATCCACAGCCTTTTTTAGGCACATGGCGATTTTCCGTTGACATCCTTAACGGAAAATAAGGGGGTTGGTACGAAGTTTGCAGTCATGTCGGATTTCGGTTTATAACCGGTTCCATGGCGCTCTCGCAAAGGCTGGACCTCAGGCAGAGCCAGGCGCTCGTCATGACGCCGCAACTGCAGCAGGCGATCAAGCTGCTGCAGCTGTCGAATGTCGAGCTGGCAACCTACATCGAAGGCGAAGTCGAGCAGAACCCGCTGCTCGAGCGTGAGGAAGGAGCCCCCGATGAGCCGGCCGAAGCGCCGGCCGAGGCCGCCGTCGAGGCGCCTGCCGCCGCCGAGGCCACAGCCGAGGAATCGGTCGAGGCCTGGCACGAGGTCGCCGGCGCCGACGGCGAAGGCAATCTCGACCTTGCCGGCGACCCCAGCGCCTGGAAATCCAATGGCGGGCGGACCGAGCAGGACGATTTGCCGGGCCTCGACCAGACGCTCGCCCGCCCGACCACGCTGCGTGAGCATCTCCTGGCCCAGCTCGCCGAAGAGATCAAAGACCCGGTCGACCGGGTCATCGGCGCGCATCTCGTCGATCAGATCGACGAGGCCGGCTATCTCGCGGTCGAGTTGCAAGCGGTGGCGGAGCAGATGGGCTGCGAAGTGGCGCGAATCGAGAAGGTCCTCGCGGGGCTGCAGCGCTTCGACCCGCCCGGCGTCTTTGCGCGCAACCTCGCCGAGTGCCTCGCGATCCAGCTCAAGGAGCGCAACCGCTACGACCCGGCGATGCAGGCGCTGATCGAGAATTTGCCGCTGGTCGCGAGCCGCGACGTGACGCAGCTCTTGAAGCTCTGCCGTGTCGACGCGGCCGATCTCGCCGAGATGGTGGCCGAATTGCGCGCGCTCGACCCCAAGCCCGGCCTCGTCTTCGACGGCGCCATCGCTCAGCCAATCGTGCCGGAGGTCTTCGTCCGCCCGCTCGGCGCGGGTTGGAGCGTCGAGCTCAACAGCGACGCGCTGCCGCGCGTCCTCATCAACACGCGCTATTACGCCGAAGTGAGCGCGACGATGCGCGAGAAAACGGCGAAGGATTATCTCGCCGAGCGCTATCAGGCCGCCAACTGGCTGGTGAAGGCGCTGCACCAGCGCGCCACGACCATCCTCAAAGTCGCGCGCGAGATCGTGCGCCAGCAGGATGGCTTCCTGCGCCATGGCGTGCAGCATCTGCGCCCGCTCGTGCTGCGCGACATCGCCCAGGCGATCGGCATGCATGAGAGCACGGTGAGCCGCGTCACCACCAACAAATACATGCTGACGCCGCGCGGCATCTTCGAGCTGAAATATTTCTTCACCTCGTCGATCGCCGCGTCGGGCGGCGGCGACGCTCTATCGGCCGAGGCGGTGCGCTTCCGCATCAAGTCGCTGATAGACGCCGAAGCCAATGATGTGCTGTCGGTCGACCGCATCGTCGACATCCTGATGAAGGAAGGCGTCGACATCGCGCGGCGGACCGTGGCGAAATATCGCGAAGCGATGCACATTCCCTCGTCTGTGCAACGCCGCCGAGAGAAAGCGCTGCACTTCTAAACCCTTGCCGTTTGCTTGACACGCTGAAATCGCGTTCCTAGATTTTCGGCGCGTGGCAGGATGGGATCGCGATGGAAATCTCGGATCTGATCGTTCCGGAAAGCGTGATTGCAAAGCTACGCGTCGCCAACAAGCGACAGGCGCTGCAGGAGTTGGCGCGACGCGCGGCCGCGCTTCTCGGCGAGGACGAGCACAAGATATTCGAGACGCTCTTGGAGCGCGAGCAACTGGGCACCACCGGCATCGGCGGCGGCACTGCGGTGCCGCATGGACGCCTGCCGCATCTGCTGCGCCCGATGGGATTCTTCGCGCGGATCGAGAAGCCGATCGATTTCGACGCGATCGATTCCCATCCCGTCGATCTCATCTTTCTGCTGCTGACGCCGTCGGACGCCGGCGCCAATCACTTGAAAGCGTTGGCGCGGGTCTCGCGGCTGCTGCGCGACCGCGCGATGTGCGCGAAGCTACGCGGCACCGAAGACGCCGACGCGATCTACGCGCTGTTGACCGATCGGGCGGCGAGCCACGCCGCTTAAAGCACGACTTCCTGGGATTGAAGCGCCGCGCCCTCGCGGGGCACGGCGCATCGATTTTTTCCTTTTAATGCAGGCTGGCGGGCTCGAGCTCGTTTTGGATCACGGCGGCAAAGGCAAGATCGCGTTGCGGCGCCATGCCGATCTGCGTGCCGTCGGCCGCATGGATCGCATAAGCGGTCACGCCGTTGACCACCACCGGCCGGATATAGGCGATCTGCTGCACGCCCATGGCGGCGAAATCCTGCGGCGAGATGTGACGTAATTTCTCGGCGACGTTCATGATCCACTCCTTTCGCCGTTGACCGGCTTGCCGGTCTTGATCGCGATCGAGCGCACCAAGCCTTCGGGCGCGCGACGGCGCAAATCGATGTTGAGAAGTCCATTGTCGAGCGAAGCCCCGGTCACGTCGATGCCGTCGGCCAGCACGAAGGAGCGCTGGAACTGGCGCGCCGCGATGCCGCGGTGGAGATAGACCCGCTCGCGATCGTCGACCTGCGTGCCGCGGATAACGAGCTGATTGTCCTCGATCTGCACCGAGAGCTCATCCATCGTGAAGCCGGCCACCGCGAGCGTGATGCGCAGCGCATCTTCGCCGAGTTGTTCGACATTGTACGGGGGATAGCCGTCCGTGGTCGCCTTGTTGACCCGGTCGAGCGCACGCTCGAACTGGTCGAAACCGAGAAGCAGCGGCGAGCTGAACAGCGACATTCGCGACATCGGACCTCCTCAGCTGAGCGAGTCCAGGGTTCCGAGCCCCCAGCGGGCGGCTCTTGGTTAATCCGGAGCAACCCCCCAGGGGCATCGCTCCGAAAATTAGGTGGGGCCTGGGCACCCCTGAATCAAGACTTGGCCCCACCGCCTCACCCCATCCAATCCGGGCGCGGAATGGCGCGATAGGCGTCGCGCAGCGCTTCCGACCAGCCCTCGCTGATCATGCGGAAATAGGGATCGCCGTCGGTGATGCGGCGGCGGGTCTCGGCCTTGAGCACGTCACGGCGATAGACCATGAGATCGATCGGCATGCCGACGGTGAGATTGCTGCGCAAGGTCGAATCCATCGACACCAGGACGAGCTTCACCCCGTCGCGCGGATCGGTCTCGTAACGCAGCACGCGGTCGAGGATGGGCTTGCCGTATTTGGTCTCGCCGATCTGCAGGAAGGGCGTATCCGGCGTCGCCTCGATGAAATTGCCCGCGGAATAGATCTGGAACAGCCGCATGCCGCGATTCTTGAGCTGCCCGCCGAGGATGAGCGAGACGTCGAATTTGACGTTCTGCGCCTCGAGGGTAGGCCCGTCGGTGCGATAGACGCGCCGCACCGCCTCGCCGACGAGTTGGGCGGCGCGAAACATGCTCGGCACGGTATAGAGCGTCTCGATCCGCTCGCCGGTATCGATCCCCTCGTGGAGCAGGTTGACGACCGCCTGCGACACGGCGAGGTTGCCGGCGGTCATCACGGTGAGGAAGCGCTCGTCGGTGATTTCGTAAATATGCATCTTCGAGAAGGTGGCGATGTTGTCGACGCCGGCATTGGTGCGCGTGTCCGACAACATGACGAGCCCGTCCTTGAGATAGAGTCCGACGCAGTAGGTCATTCTTCCCCTCGATACGCTTATTGCTGCTGCGCGGATTCGCGGACCCTGACATCGACCGCGAGCGATTCCTCGCCCTCGCCGTGCCGGACGCCGCGCACTGGCGCGGCCGACCAATAATCGAGCCCGACGCTGGCGCGGACATAAGCCTCGGTCGGCCGGCAGCCATTCGACGGATCGAAGCCGGCCCAGCCGAATTCCGGGAGATGGGCCTCGACCCAGGCGTGGCTCGCCTGGTCTTCGCCCGCGCCGCCGACCCAGAGATAGCCGCCGACATAGCGCGACGGCACGCCGAGGACGCGCGCCGCGGCGATGAAGACATGGGCGTGATCCTGGCACACGCCGGCGCCGAGACGCAGCGCCTCGGACGCTTTCGTGCTCGACTCCGTGACCCCCGTGCGATACTCGATCCGCGCCCGCACCGCCTCCATCAGCGCCATCAGCCGGTCGTAGGAATCGCCGCGGATGGAATGGGCGAGCTCGACGATCGCGGCATCGGGCGCGGTCAGCGCCGTCGGACGCAGATAGAAGAGCGGCGGCAAGGTCTCGGCCGCGCCGCGCACCACGCCGTCGTTCGCCCGGGTCTCGACCTCGCCCTCGACCACCACCGTCGCGCTGTCATGGGGCCGGTTCACCGTGTGGCAATGGACGATGTTGCCGAAGCCGTCGGTGAAGCTCGGCAGCTCGTGCCTTCCCTCGCCGCGCACACGCCAACGGATGACGCTGAGCCCCTCATAGGCGCGCGGGGTCAAGCGCAGCGCCTGGATCGCGTAGGCAATCGGCGCCGAGTAGCGATAGGAAGTTTGATGGCGGATGACGAGACGCATCGCGTCACGTGAGGTAGAGGCTGGAGATCTCGCCGCCCAGAAGGATCGAGCG
>JBJKPV010000078.1:0-3378 GCA_046706015.1 Allostellaceae bacterium
CTCGTCGCGATAGGCCGCGCTGTTCTGCAGATCATAGATTCGGGCGAGCTCGCCGATCATCTCCTTGAAGGCCGGATGGGTGGTGACGTCCCTCACCCGCTCGCCGTCGATCCATACCTCGCGGTTATCTCTGAGGCTCGCGACGTAGCGCGCGCCGGTCATCGCGCCCAAACCGGACGCCGCGCCCGCGCGCCGATAGCCCGGCGCCGCGGCGCCGTTCGTTGGTTCGATCTTTGCCATTTTTTGGCCCCCTTTAGGCCCACGCTGCGAAAGCAATGCCCGTACCCGTGCCCGCCGGCGTGCGATAGCCCGGGATGTAATCCGACCAGTTGAGGTTTAGCGCCTCGACCGCGCCGGCGAGCGCGATCCAGTTGCGGATCTCGGAATTGCCGGCATTGAGCTTCGAGAGCGGCACCGCGGTGATCGCCGCCGGATCCTTGCGCCGCAAGGCGTCGAGAAAGCCGCGATCGAGCTCCTCGTTGACGGTGAAGTGGCTGAGCCCGCCCGAGGCGATGACCGCGACGCGCGCCGCCGCGTCCCAGCTCTCGATCGCGCGACGCAGCGCGCGGCCGAATTCATAGCAGCGGCGCGGGCGCGGCTGATTGGGCGGAAAGAAGGTATTGATCAGGATCGGAACGACCGGCACGGCCTTGTCTTGCATGATGCGCTGGCGCACGAAGCCGATCGCGTGGCCTTCGCCCTGGCCTTCGGGCAGCTTCGACGATTGCGCGAGATCGAAGCCCTCGTCCATCAGCCGGTCGATGACGTGAAGCGCCAACCCATCCGCCACCGGGAAGCGCCGCGGCTCGCGCTCGTAGTAAAGCCGGTTCGCCGCGTTGTACCAATCCCAGGGCAGGTTGCGCGAACGCTGCCGGCTTTCGATCTCGGCGCCCCAATAGACGAGAAAGGCCGGCATGTTCTCGCCATGGAAGAGCTCGTTCTGATCGTCGCCGATGATGACGATCACGTCGGGCGCGTGGCGCGCCAGGATCATCCTCAGCCTGTCGATATCCTCCTCCGCGCGCCCACAACGCTCCGCGAAGGACGCAGGGTTGAGGAAGGCCGTGACCGCGGGATCGGCGATGGCGACGAGCTCGTCATAGGTCCGGAGCCGGCCTTCCTTGTCCTGCTGATGCGCAATGGTCGGATCGGATTCGGCAAAACGCGGCCAATCCTCGCTGCGCGCATTGAGCATTGGCGTGTGCGAGGTGCCTAATCCGAGAACGATCGAAGCCATACGATCTCTCCCCCCGCAAAGCGCTCAAACGAGCGGCACGGTCAAAGGGTTGTAGGAATAGAGCCAGGCATTGCGGTCGGCGCCCTCGTCGCGCCGCGCGAAAGCGGCCCGCATCTCGGCGACCGAGCGCATATGGAAGAGCGCGCGATTGGCGCTCGACTGGGTGACGATGCGCGCGGTGCGGTCGACGCGATTGCGCTGATAGAGCTGGAGCGCCTCGGGGATCGACGCCGCCATGGCAAGCGCGCGCGTCAGCACCGCGCCGTCCTCGATCGCCATCACCGCGCCCTGCGCCAGATAAGGCAAGGTCGGATGCGCCGCGTCGCCGAGCAACGTCGTGCGCGCCGTGCTCCAATTCATGATCGGCGGCCGGTTGTGCAGCGACCAGCGATAGCATTGGTCGTGGTCGGCCGCATCGATCACGGTCTGGATGATCGGATGCCAGCCGCGGAAATCCGCTTTGAGCGCCTCCCAGGGGAATTTGACCGTCCAGGACTCCTCGGAGACCTCGCCGGTCTCGATGAGGCCGACGAAATTGAGCAAGGCGCCGGCGCGCAGGTAATAGCAGACGACATGGCCGGCCGGCCCCATGAAGACCGACATGACCGGCTCGAGCAGCCCCGGCGGCAGGCGCTCGACCGGCACGGTCAAGCGCCAGGCCGCGTCGCCGGTATAGGTCGCCGGCACCTCGCCGACGATCTGCGCGCGCACGGCGGATTTGAGCCCGTCGGCACCGATCAGAAGATCGCCCGCGGCACTCGACCCGTCGGCAAAGTGAAGCGTGACCCCGTCGCCGGTCTCGGCGAAGCCCACGGCCTTGCGGTCGAGGCGCACGATGGCCGGATCGAATTGCCGCGCCTTCGCCGCCAGGATCTCATGCAAATCGGCGCGATGAAGCTGCGTGTAGGGCGCGCCGTGCAGCCTTTCATGCTCGTCGGAGAGCGCGAAGCGCTGAATGACCTCGCCGGTATCGTGCAGGCGAAACACATAGGCGCCGGGGCGCACGCCCACTTTCGCGATTGCGGCCTCCAGCCCGAGATGGCGCAGCACATGCATCGCGTTGGCGCTGATCTGGATGCCGGCGCCGATCTCGCCGAGCGCGGGCGCCTGCTCGTAGATCTCGACGGCGTGGCCGGCCTGTTTGAGGCAGCTGGCCGCGGCGAGACCGCCGATGCCGGCGCCCGCAATCACGATCTTGTAGGTCTTGGCCGCGGAGCGCGGCTCTTTTATCCGTCCCATGAGCTTCGGCGCGAATTGGAGCATTGCACGCCAAGTCGGAGCCTTGATCTAAATCAAAGGGCGCGCGGCTGCGGCACCTTGCCCCCCGCCGGCAATCGCGACCGCGATGTCACGGCCATTTGACGGAATCGCAACCGAAATTGTGGCAAGCTCCGGTCGCGCCAGAGAACACCGATCCCAAGGACAGAATGACCGATACCCGAAAAAGCGCAGCGGCCTGCGCGGCCGCGCTCGCGGCGGCTTTCTTCGTTTTCGCGGCGCCGAGCGATGCGGCACCGCGCGGGGCGGCGTGCCGCTTTGCCGGCGCATCGGCCCAGCTCTTGGCGACCGTGGTCAACACCCGCGACACGCAGGTTCATTGCCTCGGCCTCGACGTCGATGCGCAGCGCAACATCACCGATATCAGGATCGAGAGCCATGACGCGCAGGACGACGCCAGCGCGATCCGGCTCAAGCGCGTGCCGGTTACGACCGTGGCCAGCGACTACGGCGCCGTGCTCGACGGCAGGCCCGGGCACGATGCACTGATCCTCCAAGGCCCCATCAAGGCGGCCGCGACCAGCGCGCGGCTCGTGATCCGCTATCTCCACAACGGCATCACCGGCGAATTCCGCAGCTGCGCGGTGCGGCTCGACAAGAACACGGCCGGCGATTGGACCCTCGTCAACGCGCAGGACCGTGTGGTCTCGCGCATCGTCGTCAAGACCTGGAAAATCCCGCTCATCGGCACTATCGGCATCGACACGCTCGATGGCGCCTGCGCCGCCTGAGACAGCCACTCTACTGCGGCTTCGCACGACGGCGCTGGCGCGCCTCTCGCTGGGATTTGATTTGGCTTCGCACGACGGCGCTGGCGCGCCTCTCGCTGGGATTTGATTTGGCTTCGCACGACGGCGCTGGCG
>JBJKPV010000079.1:0-8773 GCA_046706015.1 Allostellaceae bacterium
GCAAGCTGGTGCCGAACAACCCGGCCAATCCCGTCACCTTGAAGCAGGCGATCGACGGCGAGCCGGCGTTGCAGCAAATGCGCGACAGCGACGAGACCGTGGCGCGGTTGATGGCGATCGCGATGAAGCTCGAGGGCCTCTATCGCCACGCCTCGACTCATGCGGCGGGCGTCGTGATCGGCGATCGCGCGCTCGACGAGCTGGTGCCGCTCTATCGCGATCCGCGCTCAAGCATGCCCGTAACGCAGTTCAGCATGAAATATGTCGAGCTGGCCGGGCTGGTGAAGTTCGACTTCCTCGGCCTGAAGACGCTCACGGTTCTCGCCAACGCGCGCGATATGCTGAAGGCGCGCGGGGTCGATCTCGATCTCTCGGCCTTGCCCCTTGATGATGCCGCGAGCTACGCGCTCATGGCCCGCGGCGACACGGTCGGCATCTTCCAGCTCGAAGGTTCGGGTATGCGCGACATGCTGAAGAAGCTGGCGCCCGACCGCTTCGAGGACATTATCGCCGTGGTCGCGCTCTATCGTCCCGGGCCGATGGAGAACATTCCGCGTTATATCGAGGTGAAGCACGGACGCGAGGCGCCCGACTATCTGCATCCGACTCTGCAGTCCATCCTCGAAGAGACCCACGGCATCATCATCTATCAAGAACAGGTAATGGAAATTGCCAAGGTGCTGTCGGGCTACTCGCTCGGCAGCGCCGATCTGTTGCGCCGCGCCATGGGCAAGAAGATCAAGGCCGAGATGGACGCGCAGCGCAAGCAGTTCGTCGACGGCGCGATTGCGCGCGGCGTCGATCCGGATCTCGCCGAGCATATTTTCGACCTCGTGGCGAAATTCGCCGGTTACGGCTTCAACAAATCGCACGCCGCGGCCTACGCGCTGGTTGCCTATCAGACCGCTTATCTGAAGGCCAATCATCCGGTCGAATTCCTTGCCGCGTCGATGAGCCTCGATATCGGCAATACCGACAAGCTCAATCTCTTCCGCCAGGAATGCGACCGGCTTGGTATCAAGGTGCTGCCGCCGGATATCAACCGCTCGCAGGTCGCCTTCAGTGTCGAAGAGACGCGAGACGGCGCCGCGATCCGCTATGCACTCGCCGCGGTCAAGGGCGTTGGCGCCGCCGCGATGCACGAGATCACGGCCGAGCGCGGGGCCAACGGTCCCTTCCGTGACTTGTTCGATTTCGCCCGGCGGCTCGACGTCAAGAGCTTCAACCGGCGACAATTCGAAAGTCTGGTGCGCGCCGGCGCGTTTGATGCGCTCAATCGAAATCGCGCGCAAACCTTTGCCGCGATAGATTTGCTGCTGCGTCATGCGAGCGCCGCGTGCGAGGAGCGCCAGAGCCAGCAGGAGAATCTCTTCGGCGATGCGGAGGATGCGCGCCAGGGCGCTTCCTTGCCGCCGACCCAGGACTGGGCCGCCGTCGAGCGCCTGCAGCAGGAATTCGCCGCGATTGGCTTCTATCTGTCGAGCCATCCGCTCGACGCCTATGGCAAGAGCTTGCGGCGGGTGGGCGTTGCGCGCTTCACCGAATTGCCGGAGCGGCTCGCTGCTGGCGGTTCGACGCGCTTCCGCCTTGCCGGCATCGTGATCGGCAAGAAGGAACGCAGCTCGGCCGAAGGACGACGATTCGCCTTCGCGCAGATGTCGGATGCGAGCGGCACGTTCGAGGTTACGCTTTTCTCCGAGGTCCTGTCGCAGAGCCGGCAGCTGCTGGACAGCGGACAGCCGCTCCTGGTCACGGTCGATGTTCGCGCCGAGGAGGAGTCGCTGCGTCTCACCGCGCAGAAGGTGGAGCCGCTCGATCGTATCGTCGCGCAGGCCGCCGCGGGGATGAAGGTCGTCCTTGCGGATAGCGCCGCATTGGAACCGTTCAGCAATTTGATTCGGCGCGAGGTAGGTGGCCGCGGCCGGGTCAGCATCGTCGTGCCGCTCTCGGGGCAGGAGGTCGAGATCGCGCTGCCTGGCGGGTTCAAGATCAATCCCAAGATGGTCGCCTCGGCGCAGGCGCTACCGGGGATTTTGGCAGTGCAAGAGATCTAGCGCTGTGCCTAGCGCGTGGCGTTAGGCGTTAACCATATGTTTTCATTGCATTAATCGATTATTTTCTATATTCGCAAAAGGACGACAGGTCCTTGCGAGGCGAAAAAGACTCCGGGCCGGGCATTGCGGTCATGTCCGCGTTCAGGGAAGGGAAGTTTGGGTGGCACACAATAGCGAAGCGACACGCCGCGCGGGCTGGACGCTCGAAGCCGATCTCGATCCGGTCGATGAGCAGTTGCGGCGGCGGCGCTGGCGCATTCTGCGCGTAACCTTACCCCAGGGCCAGGGGTTGGAACCGGTGCCGGCACGGATCACGACGCCCGAGCATTTCATCGGCTGGCTCATTGGTCGCCTCAGCGCACAGGCGCTCGTCAACTATTTCGAGGATCTCGAAGAAATCGCGAAGCAGGTTTGCGATCTCGAACTGTTGCGGCTGGCGCGCAAATACCTGCGGCGTTGAGTAATTGTCACGGCGCTTGAGCCGGTTGATGATTTCACTAATATGGCGCCGCGTCAGGCGAGGGTTTTCAATCGTAAGCGGGTCAGGAGGATCGGCTGTGACGATGCCGCGAGTGGTCCGCAACGGTAAATTCGCCGTCGGGCAGATCGTTCGCCACCGCCTCTATCCGTTCCGCGGCGTCATTTTCGACGTCGACCCCGTCTTCAACAACACCGAGGAATGGTATCAGGCGATCCCCGCCGAGCGACGGCCATCGAAGGATCAGCCCTTCTATCATCTGCTGGCGCAGAACGCGAGCGGGGGCCCATACGAGGCTTATGTCTCGGAGCAAAATCTCGTCCCCGACGGCGAGAACGGACCGATCACCCATCCGACGATCGACGTGATGTTCGAGCGTTTCAGCGGTGATCGCTACGTCCTGCGCGCGACGCGCCGGCAATAGGGACGTCAGCGGCCTTTCCAGGTGAAGATGGCGGAGACTGCGTAGTTCCAGACCGAGCCTACGATGATGCCGGCGACGCCCGCGACCCACCACACCTCGCGCTGGGCGAAAAGGTAGGATGCGATCCCAATATTGGCGACCGCGCCGAGGCTGCAAATCAGATAGAACGAGACGAGCCCGCGCAGCACGCGCCAGCCCTTGAGCCGGCGGTCGGCATAGGTGAAGAAGTTGTTCAGAAAGAAATTCGCCGTCATCGCCGTGATGGCGGCGCTGGTCTGAGAGACCGTGAAGCTTAGCCCGAGAAGACGAAGGCACGACCACAGCACGCTCATATGGACGACGACGCCGAGCGCGCCGATGAATGCGAACAAAGCGAAGCGGACCGGCACGATATGTCCGATCAGCTTGTCCGCGAGCAGCATGGCGAATTCCCAGACCACCAGGGCGTCGAGCTTGCTTTCGCCGTGCTGGCGCGGGCGGAACTCGTAAGGAAGCTCCTTGACCCGAGGGGGCGCGGTGGTCGACGCCATCACGTCGAGCAGGATCTTGAAGCCCTGCGCCGAGAGCCGCCGCAACGCATCTTCGAAGACCTCGCGGCGCATCATGAAAAAGCCGCTCATCGGATCGGCGACCTCGATGCGCGTGACCATCCGCGACAGCCGGGTGGCGAAGGCGCTGGCCCGCCGCCGTCCGATCTCCCAATTCCCGACACCGCCCCCGGCCACGTAACGGCTACCGATCACAAGGTCGACCGGCTCGGCGCGCAGCACGGCGAGCATCCGCGGCAGCAAAGTCTCGTCATGCTGTAAATCGGCGTCGATCACGGCGATGAAGGGTGAGGCCGAGGCCAGCGCGCCCTCGATGCAGGCGCTCGAAAGACCGCGCCGGCCGACGCGCTGAACGCAGCGAATCCGCGGATCGCTGCGGGCCAGGCGGCGCACCGCCTCGGCCGTGCCGTCGGGCGAATCGTCGTCGACGAAGATCGCTTCCCAGTTGACGTCGGCGAGAACGGACGAGAAGCGCTCCACCAGCGGCAGGACGTTCTCGCGCTCGTTGAAGGTCGGCACGATCACCGTCAGGTCGGGCGCGTCCACTGCGATACCTTCCACCCAAGAAAGTGGCGGATCGTGCCCGCCTCGCACCGGCTTGTCTAGTCGACGCGACTTAAGAAATTGGAAATTACTGGTTGTTGACAATCGCGCCGTCGCGTGCGGATCATGCGCCCGGGACAGGGGAGGACCGTCTTGACAGCACGCCGCCACTGCGTGGCCGTTTGGCTCGCGCTCATCGTGATCGGGCTCGCGGGCTCGTCGTGGGCGAGCGACCCCCCGAAAATTCGCGTCGGATGGGTGGCGGCGCCGGCTCATCTCCTGCCGGTCATACTGACCCGCCCCGCGCTTCTCAGCCATTACGGCAAGACTTATACGGTCGAGCCGGTCCATTTCCGCGGCAGCACGCCGCAGATCACGGCGCTGGCGGCCGGCGAACTCGACATCGCCATGCTGGCCTATTCCTCCTTCGCCCTCGCGATCCTGAACGCCCGCATGGACGATCTGCGTGTGATCGCCGATGGCCATCGCGACGGCGTTCCCGGCTATTGGAGCGGGCCCTTCTATGTCCGCGCCAAGGGCCCCGTCCACAAGATCGAGGATCTGAAGGGTCGGGTGCTGGCGACCAACGGCATCGGCGGTGCCACCTATTTCGCGTTGGTCAAAATGATGCGCGACCACGGCTTGGAGGAAAAGCGCGACTATCAGGTGGTCGAGGTGCAGTTCCCGAACATGCTGGCGGCGATCGAGCAGGAGAAGATCGATCTCGGGCCGCTGCCTCAGCCTTTCGCGGGGATGGCCGAGCGCCAGGGCAGCGTACGCGCCCTCTTCACGACGCGCGACGCGATGGGCGAGACGCAGATGACCCTGATGGCCGCGCGCGCGCCCTACATCGCCGCGCATCGGGCGGCGCTGGTCGATCTCTTCGAGGATTTTCAGACCGGCATCCGCTGGCTGACCGATCCCAAGAACCGCGACCAGGCGATCGCGATCCTCGCCGGCTTCACGCACCAGCCGCGCGCGGGGCTCGCCACGTGGCTCTTCCCCACGGAAGACAATTATCACGATCCCGACGCGCGGCCCAATCTCACGGCGCTGCAGAGCAACATCGACACGTTGGTCCGGCTGGGTTTTATCAAGGTACGCGTCGACGTGCGCAGCCATTCGGATCTGTCGCTGATCGACGATGCCGCAAAGCGGCATCCAATGAAGGGGGACTAACCGCATGAAGCGGTCTTGGTTGCTGTTTGTTTTTGCCTTGTTCGCCGGGCTCGGAGGCGTCGCCTCCGGCGCGCGTGCGGCAGAGCCGCTCGTCATCCGCGAGGCCTGGGCCGCGATCCCGGGTCAGCTCTTTCCCATCCTGATGATGGAGAAGAGCGTCCTTCGCCATTACGGCAAATCCTACGTCGTCGATGCCGTCCATATGCGCGGGAGCGGGCCGCAAACGACGGCGCTCGCCGCCGGCCAGCTTCAATTCGCGCTCTTTGCGCCCGCTGCCTTCGCGCTGGCGGTTCAAAATGCGCATCTGACCGATCTCCGGGTGATCGGCGAGGCGACGCGCGACGGGTACAAGGATTACTATTCCCGGCAATTCGCGGTGCTGCCCGACAGTCCCTTTCATTCGATCAAGGATCTGAAGGGAAAGGTCATCGGCGACAACAGCATCGGCGGCGCCATGGATATGGGCTTCCGCAACTACGCGCTCGAGCACGGCATGGTGGACCAGCGCGATTATTCGGTGGTCGAAGTCGTGTTTCCCAATATGCTAGCCGCGCTCGAAGCCAAGCGCATCGATCTCGGCTTCTTCACGACGCCGTTCTCGGTCAATGCGCTGAAGGCGAAGAAGATCCGCGTGTTGTTCACGATGCGGCAAGCGATGGGCGGCGAGACCGAACTCACGATCATCGCGGCGCGCAAGCCCTATATCGAGGCGCATCGGGCGGCGCTCGTCGACTATTTCGAGGACACGCAGCGGGCGATGCGCTGGACGCTCGATCCGGCCAACCGGGACGCGGTTATCGGCCTCATCTCGAAGTTCACCAAGCAACCGCCCTCGACCTATTCCGACTGGATATTCACGAAGGGCGACGACTATCACGACCCGGATGCGCGTCCCAATCTCGACGCCATGCAGAAGAATCTCGATGTCATGCGCAAGCTCGGCCTCTTGAAGATTCATCTCGACGTGAAGGCGTATTCGGATCTGTCATTGATCGACGAGGCCGCTGCAAGGCTAAGCAAGGCGGGCGCGGATCAGCGCTGACGACGTAAGCGCCGCGCGACGACGGCACAAGAACAAATCGGTCGGAGGAGGAGCAAGCGAATGTCGGGACGTGATGGCCTGGCGGTGATACCACTCCCGCATGTCGATCCGGGAGATCGTGCCACGGCGTCACGGATCGTTGCGGCGCTCGCGGACGTGAAGCGTGCGGATTTTGCCGATTGGCTATTGGCGAAAAGCGATTACTATGGAGACGCCGACGCCCGGCCGAACCTGACCGCGCCGCAGAATAACATCAACATGCAAAGGCAATTGGGGCTTCTCACCATCGACATCGACGTAACAAAATATGCCGATCTGTCGCTCGTCGACGATGCCGCGAAACGCCACCAACATTAAAGGCCTGTAATGCTTTCGAGGTTCAATTCATGATGGGCAGTGGTATCGCTTTCGCCCAGGTCAGCCATACTTACCGTCCGCCACGCGGGCGCCCGGTCCTCGCGCTCGACGGCGTCTCGCTCGAGGTGAAGGAGCGCGAGTTCGTGGCGCTGCTCGGGCCGTCGGGATGCGGCAAGAGCACGCTGCTCTATTTGCTTGGCGGCTTTCTGCCGTGCGAAAGCGGCTCGATCTCGGTCGGAGGGCGGCCGGTGGCGGGTCCTGGACCCGATCGCGGAATCGTGTTCCAGAACTTCGCGCTCTTCCCGTGGAAGACGGTACGGAAGAACGTGCTCTACGGACTCGAGAAGCAACGCATGGCGAAGGCCGAGCGGGAGCAACGCGCCCAGGATCTGATCGACCTCGTCCATCTTTCGGGCTTCGAGGACAGCTATCCCTCGCAGCTTTCCGGCGGCATGAAGCAGCGCGTCGCGATCGCGCGTACCCTCGCGACCGAGCCGCAGACTTTGCTCATGGACGAACCTTTCGGCGCGCTCGACGCACAAACGCGCACGCTCATGCATGAAGAACTGCTGGCGATCATGCGGCGGACGCCCAAGACCGTGGTCTTCGTCACCCACGACGTGCGCGAGGCCGTCTATCTCGCCGACCGCGTCGCGGTGATGACGGCGCGGCCCGGCCGCATCAAGGAGATCGTCGATATCACGCCGCCGGAGGGCGCGCGCACCGAATTTATCCACACAAGCGAATTCGGCGAAAAGGTCGACTATCTCTGGAATCTGGTGCGCGACGAGGCGATTCGCGCGCAGGAGGAGGGGGCGTGACGGCGAACAACGTCTTCACCCGCTATCTGCCGTTGGCGCTGCTGGCGGTCCTATGGGAGGTGGCGCCGCGCCTTCATATCGTCGATCCGAGCGAGTTGCCGCCACTCTCGGCCGTGGCCAAGGCCTGGGTCGGCCTCTTGCTCGACGGCGATCTGTGGACCAACGGCATCTCATCGCTGACCAACTGGTTCTTCGGCCTCGGCTCGGCGATCATCGTCGGCGTCGCGTTGGGTGTATTGATGGCGCGATATCCGACCATCGAGGATGTCGTGAGTCCGGTGATCAAGGCACTCTATCCGATGCCAAAATCGGCGCTCATTCCGGTCATGATCCTGTGGCTTGGCCTGGGCGCGGGATCGAAAATCGCCTCGATCGCGATGGCGTGCCTCCTGCCGGTAATCTTAAGCACCTATAACGGCTCGCGCGGCGTCGACCATACGCTGGTCTGGTCGGCGCGGTCCTGCGGCGCGAGCGAGCGCGATCTGCTGTGGGAGGTCATCCTGCCGGGTGCGTTGCCCGAGATACTTGCCGGCATCCGCAACGCGGTGGCGATTTCGTTCATCCTGCTCGTCGCTTCGGAGCTTCTGGTCGGCCAGCGTGGTCTGGGTTATCTGATATCGTTCCTTGGCGAAGGGGGTGTCTACGACGCCATGTTCGCGGTCGTGATCACCGTGTCAGCGCTGGGATTCTTCGCCGATCGGGCGTATCTCTACTTCATGCGGCGGATGTTGGTATGGAGAGAGTAAACTCGCAGTGGCGACGCAAGCTTTTGCGCTCGTCCTCGCTCATTCTCCTCGCAGTCGCGTGGGAGTGGGCGGCGCGGATGCATTTCGTCTCGGACTTCCTGCTGCCGTCGCTCTCGTCGGTTCTGATCCGGCTGTTCCACGACACCATGTCCGGCGATCTGCTGATCGGTCTCGGTCTGACCATGATGCGGACCTTCGCGGGCTTTTCGCTCGCGGCCGTTGCGGGCGTCATCATCGGCGTGACCATCGCGCGGTTCCGTTTCGCGCGCTGGTTCTTCGATCCGGTCGTCTCCGTCGGCAACCCGATGCCGAAGATCGCGTTCCTGCCGATCTTTATCCTGTGGTTCGGCGTCTTCGACTGGTCGAAAGTGCTGATGGTTGCGTTCTCATCGGTGTTCCCTGTCATCGTCGCGACCTGGGCGGCGACCGAGAACGTCGACAAGTATCTGATCTGGTCGGGTGAGAGCCTCGGCGTCGGCCGCCGCGCGCTGCTGTGGGAGATCGTGCTCCCCTCGGCGATGCCGGAAGTGTTCACCGGCTTGCAGATCGCGCTGCCGATCGCGCTCATCGTCGTCATCATC